>JAITNT010000080.1 GCA_031290295.1 Clostridiales bacterium | reverse complement strand
ATTTAACGTAGTCAGAAAGAAAAAGGGCAAAAGCTCCTGCGGCTGCGACGGCTGTGCCGGTTGCGGCAAGGGCGGGTGTCCCCCGACGGGTGAAGAAACACCCGTACAAAAATAGCGTTCTCCGAGCCGACTCCACGGCTCAATAGCAGACCGGTCCTACAACCTCAATCCGCGCGTATAAAGGCATCTTTTCGGTTTGGATTTTGCGAAAAATGCGCGGCAATAGCGACACTATTGCCTGTGCTTTTTTGCAAAACCGCCCTCGAAAATCTGTTCTTTATCCGACGGCTTCGGTTATAGGACTAGTCTAATAATTTTCTTCGACAAAACGGACAGTCTTTCGGCTGTCCGTTTTGTCGATTGTTTCCCGGGAGGGGGCTTGAGGGTGAGGGCAAGGACAAAGAGGCAAGTAATTGTCTTACGGATATAGCTGCTTATAACGCTATTGCCCGAAAGAATAGTTTGACCCCGTAAATCTACGTTCAGGTGCCCCCCGAAAACGCGGCGCGGAGCGAAGCCGCGGTTTTGTGCGATAAAAAATTGGTAAAATTTGGCAAAAGATATTTTACGATTTCTGTCAAAAACGCTTGCAAACGCATGTTCGGGTATGATATAATGCGGGTACGGTGGTTAACGAACGAACGTTTTGTTATGTTTGGGGGGCGTTACTCCGTGTGTACATTGAAAGGAGTTCTTTTTTGCTAATGCGGCAAAAAAGAACGAAAAAAAATGATTAAACCGGAGCGGAGCGACCTGTTGGAAGTCCGACTGAATGCGGATAAGCGAGACGAAGCCGCAGGCGCAGCGAGCGCGCATTCACGTTTGGTCGGCTTTCGCATCGGGGAGGTTTCGAGGCCTCCCCGAACCCCTCGGGCGACTTACTTTTGAAAAAAGTAAGCAAAATGGGGAAAGGAGGCAAGAGAATTGTATGGGGCGTTGAAAGCGGCGGAGAGGGTCTGGATTGCCACGCTACGCTCGCAATGACATAGGGCAAGTAGAATGTCTTAGCAAGCGGCGAAGAGATGTTTCGACTGCGTGATAGCATTGACATGGGCTTGTTTGGTTTGTATAGTGTACGGGTGGACAAGGTGAGCCGTACCGCAAGCGAGCGCCACGCGAAGCGCGCGAGCGGAATGACCACGCGAGTAACGCGCTACGGTACACACCCGGATAGACTAAACCTCTTTAAGTCCGACTGAATGCGATTAAGCAAGCAAGGCGCTAGCCGCAGCGTAGCGCGCATTCACGTTTGGTCGGTTTTCTTGCGCGCATTCGCGTCTGGGCGGCAAAAGTCCGACTGAATGCGATTAAGCAAGCAAGGCGCTAGCCGCAGCGTAGCGCGCATTCACGTTTTGTCGGTTTCCTTGCGCGCATTCACGTTTTGTCGGGCTACAAGTGCTTGCCGTGCGGCGTCGAATGTGGTATAATTCCTTTTAGATGGATATGTATTTGACACCGGCTGCGCTGTGGAAGGATTTTGATGTGAGCGCGGCGGAGACGGACATCAGTATCGTAAGGGACGAGGTGAACGACGGGATAAAGGCGCGCAGCTTTTATTTTACCGCGCTTAAATCGGGGGATGCCGTTGTGCGCTGCTATGTTTCGGTTAAATGCCGGGAAGCGGACTTGCGGCTTTCGGCTAAGCTGCCCGCGCTTATTTCGCTTTCGCGGCGCAACGAGGGCGGTCGGCTTACCGATACGGTTCTTTCGCAAGGGTATGCCGACGTGTGTATCGATTTCGGAGGCGCCGCGCCGGGCAAGTCGCGGTTCACCATTTATCCGCCCGAGTTCGGGTATGCGGATTTGGCTAATTATAAATCGGGCAAGCTTAATTTTGAGGATTTGTACAGGGTGAAAAAATCCGCCAAGGAGACGGCGTGGTATGTTTGGGCGGCTATGACGCGCCGCGCTGTAACGATTATACGCGGTCTTGATTTCATCGATAAAAACAAAATCGGCTTGATCGGCAGCGAGTACGGCGCAAACGTCGTGTGGAATGTTATCGGTACCGATTTGCGGCTTGCCGCCGCCGCCGCCATTAATACGACGGGCCTTGAGAACGGTTATTTGTATTCCGTCGGCAAGACCGCGGCGGACGCGGAGCCGGACGAGGAAAATGCGCTGTACCGTTCCGCGCTCGGGGTTTCGGGATATATCCCGTACGCTAACTGCCCTACGCTTGCGCACAGCGGAACGAATACTCGGGACAATATTTTTGACCGCGCGTCCGTCGCTTTGGCCAGGTTTCCCGGTAAGTTCCCTATGCTTTTATCGGTGAGTCCGCGCTTGGGGACGGAGACGGGCTTTTATGAGGTGCGGAATATCGTCAACTGGTTTGCCTGCCGGTTCTCGGATGCGCCCCGCGTTCCCGATATGCCTATAGTTACCGTCGAGATTAAAAACGGGAAGCTCGGCGTTTCGCTCCGGTCGGATTCGCGCTTTACCGTCGATACGGTCAAAATATTTTACGCGTACGATGAACCCGCGCCGGCGCAGCGCAACTGGTTCGAGGCACGCGCGAGCCGCGCGGAGGACGATTCGTATTATGCCGAGCCTGCGGCGTATAGCGCGGACGGGTATTTTTTCTGCTTCGGCACGGTGAGGTACACCTCGGGTTTTTCGGTTTCGTCGTTATTAAACGTAAGTATACCGGAGGGCGCGACGCCCGTTCCGCTCAAAAAATGCCGCATGATTTACGACGCCAAAACCATGGGGCTCGATTGCTTTACGGCGGAAACGGGCAAGGCGGCGCATGACCGTCCCGAGGTAACCCTCGAAGAAAGCCCGGTAGGTATCGGCGGCGTTACCGCGGAGGAGGGCGCGCTCGTAAGCTATAAGCTGTCGGATCCGCGCTTTTTTGCGCCGACCGCGGAGGCCGCGCTTACGGTCGCTTTTTTTTCCGCGTCCGAGCAGGACGTAACCTTCGCCGTAACCGAGTTTACCGACGGCAAGGAGGGAGATACCTACCGCAAAAGCCTACGCGCGCCCGCGCTGGACGTTTGGCAAAAAACCGTGCTTACGCTCGGAGACTTCAAGACCGACGGCAAGCGTCCTCTCGGCAAATGGGACGCGGTGAAAAAAATCAGTATTTTGTCCGAGGGCATTTTGCTCGGCACGTTGCTGTGGGTTTAGCGCGGTAATATATATGCGTATAATACTTAGTAACGGCGATTTGATTACAACGAGGAAGCCTCACGCCTGCGGAGGGCGCACGTGGCTCGTTATCCGTACGGGCGCCGATGTCAAAATTAAATGCGCGCAGTGCGGGCACGTCGTGATGACGACCGCGGAAAAGGCTTCGCGCTTCGCAATAAAGGTAGAGAGGACCGATGGAACAACTGCAACGTGACAGCTTAAATCACAAAGAAAGATTATACGGCCTGTTCGAGATCGTCATAGCCTTGCTCGTTGTGCTTATGGCGGTGTCGCGGTTGTTTTACGGCGTGAAAATTCTCGGCGCCTCTATGATGAACACCTACGAGGACAATGATCGCGTGCTTGCCGCAGGCTACCTTTTTACGCCCGAGGTCAACGATATAATAGTTTTTGATAATCAATACTATATCGATCCCGTTACGGGCAAGCACACGCACATTATCAAACGCGTAATCGCCGCAGGCGGCGAGTCGATTAAGTTCGAGCTTGGGGACGACGGGGACACCGTAAGCCTTTATAAGCTGACCGGCGAGACGTGGAGTAAGGTTGACGAGCCGTATATCTTCGAGCCTATGAGCAGGCAGCATAGCTTTAACCGTCCCGACGGGCATTTTACGATAGTGTTCGGAGAGGCGATCGCCGTACCGGAGCGGCAGTATTTCGTTATGGGCGATAACCGCAATCATTCCTCGGACAGCCGCGCGATAGGCTTTGTTCCGCGTGAGGACGTGCTTGCCGAGGTGGTTATGCGCCTTAGTCAAAATACGCTCCTTAACCGGCTGATCTATTGGTACTACTCGCCCAGGACGGCGAATTAACGATCTTCACGCGCTGTTTGTGCCGCCGGAGTGCGGCGGTACGGAGGTTAATATGATAGACACGCATTTGCACACCGAATTTTCCGACGATTCCGAGCAGCCGCCGCTCGAGCTTATTGCGCGGGCGAAGGATTCGGGGCAGTTCGAGCTAATAATTATTACCGACCATGTCGATAAGGAATATTTCAACCCTAAGGTAAGCGGAGTGAAGGACTTCGATAAATATTTTGCAACGCTTGCCGACGCAAGCGCGGCGCTTGCGTTCCGCGGCAAGGTCGCTTTCGGGATAGAGCTGGGCTTTACCGAAAAAAACCGCCTTATTAACGGTGAGCTTGCGCGGACGCAGCCTTTTGAATACATTATCAACAGCGTGCACGAGGTGGATAAACGCGATTGCTATTTTCCCGCCTATTTTGAGGGCATGGAACGCGACGAGGCGTACATGAAATACTTCCGCGCCGTTCTGAAAAGCGTAAGCGCGCCATACGCGTATTCGACGCTCGGGCACCTCGCCTACGTTGAGAGGAACGCGCCGTTCGAGGACACCGCGGTCAAATATTCGAGGTTCGAGGACGTGCTCGACGAAATTCTGACGGGGATTATTAAGCGGGAGGTATCGCTCGAGCTTAACACCTCGAGCGCAAAGGCGTCTACGCCGATTATTCCGAACGCCGAAATACTGGCGCGTTACTATTCGTTGGGCGGCAGGCTGATAACCTGCGGCTCGGACGCGCACCGCGCCGTTCGCTTGGGCGATAAGTACGCCGTCGCCGTCGCCGCCGCCCGTAAAGCCGGTTTCAGAAATTGGTCGGTGAAATTTTTGAGGGGCTTCGGCACGACTAAGGAAGGAATTAGGGAATTCGGGTTTTGAGGGCAAGAGAATGATTAACAAGCGGCGAAGAGGGGGAAAGGGGATAAGCTTGAACTGGATTGCCACGCTGCGCTCGCAATGACGGATAGGGTTTGATTTGTATAGGGTACGGAAGAACAAGGGAAACCCGTATTACAGCGAGCGTATAGCGAGCTGAATGACCACGCGCAGTAACGAGTACGCTGTACACACCCGGATAAGACTATGCCGTTGAAGTCCGCCCGAATGCGAAGAAGCGAGACGAAGCCGCCGCTAAGGCGGCGGAGCGAGCGCGCATTCACGTTTGGTCGCTTATAAGCGGTTATTTTA
>JAITNT010000008.1 GCA_031290295.1 Clostridiales bacterium | reverse complement strand
ATGTCATGTTGAGCGCAGTCGAAACATCTCTTCGCCGCTTGCAACGCCCCAAATAGGCGTTGACGAACCCGTCCCGGTTGTGGAAACGCCGGAAGCCGTTGACGAACCCGTCCCGGTTGTGGAAACACCGGAAGCCGTCGACGAACCCGTCCCGGTTGAGGAAACACCGGAAGCCGCCGATGAACCCGCCCCGGTTGTGGAAGAAGCGGAATTCCTAGTCGAGGAAGAACCCGAGGAACAACCCGCGCCCGTAATTGAGGAAGCGGAACCCCTAGTCGAGGAACAACCCGCCGAGCCTGTTCCCGCCAAAAGGCATGTCCGGCTCGAGCCTACCGCCGAGGAGCTTGACGAGCTTTTGAAGGAGCAGGAAGATCGGGACGATTTATGATAATTATTAGAGGTTAGTTGACAAGCCTATTATCAAAGCGCGCTTTACGGAGCGCGCTTTTTTAATACCCCCAAAAGGGCAAGAGAGGGGAATAGAGGGCTAAGAGAATGATTGGTAAGCGGCGAAGAGGGGGGGTAGAGCGGATAGAGTTAAACCGGATTGCCACACATCGGCTTCGCCTCGTTCGCAATGACGATGATATAGTGAATTGGTATTGTATACGAGAAGACAAACTGTGTTTGTCATTGCGGGGAGCTGAAAGCGACGTGGCAATCCAGAAACCGCCTGCTGTATGCGGTAAGCAAACTGTGTTTGTCATTGCGAGGAGCTGAAAGCGACGTGGCAATCTAGAAACCGCCTGCTGTATGCGGTAAACAAACTGTGTTTGTCCTTAGCGAGGAGCTGAAAGCGACGTGGCAATCCGGTTCAAACCTGTCCTCTCCCGTCATTGCGAGCGCAGCGTGGCAATCTAGAAACCGCCTGCTGTATACGGTAATGCGGAATAAGGAGAGCGGATAAAATTAAACCGGATTCCTACGGCGCTAACGCGCCTCGCTAATGACGGAGAGGGCTTGGTCGGCTCTCTCACTATGCATAAATATCCTTTGCAGTTAATATATATTTACTGAGGTTGACAGATGCCCGTCGGAATATATTCGACAAAAAAATCGGTTAATTCCGTAAAACCGCCAAAAAAAGAAAAAATCTTACACGGCGGACAGTGATAGTATATAAAGGAGCTTATTATGCGTTTTATTTTGGTGCGAAAAAGGATCGTTTTGGGCGTAGTAGTCGGGGCGCTTATCTTGACCGCGCTCGGGGTGGGCGTGACGCTTACGGGCGCGGCGGAGGTTTATCTTAACAGACCGACGCGCAAGCTGCCGATTTATTCGGTGGAGACGGACGATAAGGTCGTGGCGTTGTCCTTCGACGCGGCTTGGGGCGCGGAAAGAACGGAAGGAATCGTCGCCGTACTCAAAAAGTACGAGGTGCCCGCGACCTTCTTTTTGGTGGGGTTCTGGGTGGACGAAAACCCCGAAAAGGTCAAAATGCTCGACGGCGCGGGGATTGAAATCGGCACGCATTCAAACACGCATCCGCATATGAACGGGCTTACCGACATGCAGATGAAATTAGAGCTTGAAACAAGCTCGGCGCGTATAGCCGCGATAACGGGCAAGCCCGTCGCCTTATTCAGAGCGCCGTTCGGGGAATATTCCGACAGGCTGTTGACGGCGGCGGAGGGGCTTAACCTGAAAACGATTCAGTGGGACGTCGATACGCTCGACTGGCAGAAGTTGGCTGCGTCCGATATCGCCGCGCGCGTACTTACCAAGGCGGCGGCAGGCTCGATAGTGCTTATGCATAACGACGGACTGCATACCTTAGAGGCGCTGCCCTTGATAATAGAGGGGCTGAAAAACAAGGGCTTCGGCTTCAAAACGGTCGGCGACCTTGTTTACAAGGATAATTATACTGTAGACCATACCGGCAGACAGCGACCCGCCGCGCCGAAGCAGTAAAACACACCGCGAAAAATAATTAGTGAAAAATATTTAGGAGAAAAGTATTATGGATTACACGGAAAACTCAAGCAATAAGGTTTACCTTGCCGGAAAAATCGTCACCGAACCCGCTTACTCGCACGAGATTTACGGCGAGGGCTTCCATGAGATGAATATCGTCGTTTCCAGGCTGTCCGGGCAGCAGGACGTACTGCCGGTAACTATCAGCGAGCGGCTTATGGACGGGCGGGATTTTTATCCGGGCGGCGATATTGCGCTTTACGGACAGTTCAGGAGCTATAATAAAATTGCCGACGGCAGAAGCCGCCTTATGCTCACGATATTCGTGAGAGAGCTTGCCGTGCACGACCCCGATATGAACCCTAACAGTATCGAGCTTAACGGTTATGTTTGCAAGCTGCCGGTGTACCGCACGACGCCATTCAAAAGGGAGATAAGCGACATACTGCTTGCGGTTAACCGCGCCTATAACAAGTCGGATTACATACCGTGCATCGCGTGGGGCAGGAACGCGAGATTTGTCCGTAATATCGCGGTAGGCGAAAAGGTAAGCATAAGCGGCAGAATACAGTCGCGCGAATATCAGAAAAAAATTGACGACGAAACGTGCGAGAATAAGGTAGCCTACGAGGTTTCGGTTAATAAGGTGAGCCTAGAAAACGGTCTCGGTTCCGACGCCGACGCGGACGCCGGCTTCGACGCCGCGGCGGCTAAGGACTAGGCGCGCGCCGCAGGGGTGGCGGACGCGGGGAAAAGAGGGCAAGTAATTATCTTCAAGCGGCGCTGGAGTTTGTTTCGACTGCGCGCTAGCATTGACATGGATAGAGTGAATTGTATTAGCAAGCGGCGAAGAGGGTCCGGATTGCCACACATCGGCTACGCCTCGTTCGCAATGACAGAGAGGGCAAGTTAGAACCGGATTGTCACGGCGCGTTAGCGCGCCTCACAATGACGGATAGGGTTTTAATTGTAAGGGCGGCTTCGCGAGCGCGCATTCGCGTCTGGGCGGCTTATTCGCGCTTGGTCGGTTTCCATATCGGTCTTTATGCGGACGCGTCTACGCGGCGGCGTCTGCTTCGGTAGTAGGCGTACAGGATTACGCCGGAGGCTACCGTTATCACTATTATCACGAGCGCGGTCACCTGAAGAATGGACGCGGAGTCGGTGTCGACGTATTTGGTTTCCACATAGCCCCTGAGCTGACCGAAATCGTTGTAAATAATTACCTCGGTGTATTCCGCGCCCGCGTCGAACTTATTCGCGAGCTTGATCCGCGTTCCGTTCTTTAGGGGCGGCTCCGATGAAAGGACGTAATTTCCGTCCTGCAAAACGTAAAGCGGCGCGCCGATCAGGTTGTCGGTAATTATTGTCGCGTCGGTATGCTTATCGGGGTCGGCGACCTCGTAGCTTTGGTGAATGATGCCGTTAGCGTTGACGAAGCCCACGCTTCCGCCGGGGAGCGCAACCGCGATAAAGCCCGTATCCGTTATGTCGACATAAGGATAGCAAAATGCGGCGGTAGCTATCGTTTCCCCGCGCATAAGAACCGCCGCGCCTGCCGAATAGACGAACGGGTATTTATATATCTTGGTGTTGTCGTGCAAAATGCGCCCTACCGCATAAGGCGCGGGGGTTTTGGGAAGCGCCGGCGTGAGGTTGTCCTTGAGCACATAGCCCGCAAGCAGGGTTTTGGAATAGGTTTTGCCGTAATGCGTAATCGGGTAGTCGACCTCGTACAATACGTATGAGAAATATTCGCTTACCGGCGCCAAATCCTCCTCGAGCACCAGCAACCGCGCGTCCTTAGCGAGGAGCGCGAGCGGCTTGTTTATGTCCGGGTATTCGTAGAGTATGGTTTTTGGGGCTTCGGTAAATTTTACCTCGAGCGCGCCGTCCGCGCCGGGATGGGTATAGCCGTCCGCGTCAAAAAGCGTTACGCCGGTTTGGGCGACGTCGTTAATCACAAAAACGCAGTCCGAGCCTTCGTCCGCTAACGTAAGCGCGCCGTACCCGGCAATCGCCTCGGGCGAGTCGGAGTCGTGGAAATTAATCGACAGGCTCGTGAGCTTTCGGATTTGATACGCGGGGCTTAACGGCTTTAACGTAAGCGTCGCGTCGAGCGCGTAGACGCCGCCGCTTTGGGTATAGCGGTTAATTTGATTGTCCTTAAGCTCGAAGATTTTGCCCTCGTAATCCATATCGTAATCCGTCCCGTCAAGGACGGGGGCGGTAAGCGGCACGGGCAAGCCGTCGTAAGGAACCTTGTACGGGACGCCGCCCGCGATAGCGTAAACGGATTTTTCGCCGCCGCGCGCAAAAAGCTTGCTTACGCCGTCTAACGGAGTAAGCTCGCCCCTGTAGCCGCCGCTTGAATAATATTTGATCGAGCCGTCCGCGCCGTCGGTGTCCGCCACAAAAACCATATTGTTGCCGCTTACCGCTATATCGGTAATGCCCGTGAACGGTCTTTGCTCCAGCACGGTAAGCTCGGAATCGAAAACGCTCAGGCGCGTGCCGTTCTTATCGGCGACGTACACGCGCCCGTCCGCGTCGGTTACCGCGAGGTACGGATTGTAGAATGCGTACGACGGAACGCGCGTTTGATTTTTTGAGACGGCGGACAGGCGGTTGTTGCCTTTTTCGGTTATGTATACCTCGTTATTGCTTATGTGCGCGCTTTGGGGAAGGCTCAACCGTCCCGCTTCCGCGCCGCCGGCGGCGATAAAGGTAGACGCGTAGGTCAAATCGGACAGCCTGAACACCTGCACGGCGTTGCCGTCCAGATCCGCGACATAAAGCTTGCCGTCTATTACGGCGAGCGAGTCGGCGTACGCGAGCCGCCCGGAGGAAATATCGATATTTGCGTTGATATAATAATTGCGCACGGACGCGCCCGT
>JAITNT010000302.1 GCA_031290295.1 Clostridiales bacterium | reverse complement strand
AATTAGGAAGCTCTAGGTTATACCTCTGCTCCGGATAAATAGGCGTCAAATCCTCAAAATGCGGTCGGCGGCCGATTTCATCGGCGCGGACACCGTTAACCGTGAGGATACTTGTCATCGCCATAGGCTTGCTGTCGTCGCGAACGCCGTTCCTTTCCTCATAGCCGTTGCCGTTATAGCCGTTAGTACGGTTGTCGCGCGCTCTGCGCACCTGACCCTTAACAAGGTCGCCGCGTCTTAAACCAAGCCTCTTGATCATAGGCGAGGCAATGTAAGCGTCTTTTTCGGACGGCTCGCAATTGCAAACGCGTATAAAGCCGTAGCCGTCGTTGTGTATCTCAAGTACGCCCTCCCGCTCTTCGAGCATATAGTCTGTCTGCTCCTGCTCGGGCGCGGCAACGGTAAGTATAGGCGCGGGCGACGGCTCGTACTCCCTTTGACCGATAGGATTTACCGCCTGACCGACAGGATTTACCGCTTGACCGACGGGATTCGGTGCTTGCTCGACGGGACTTGCCGCGCCGAAAAACGCGCCGTCGGGACGCTGTGTACGTATAGGCTTGACGGGTCTGCCGCGACCGGACGGGGGGTGCGGGGTTATTGTCCCGTCCTGTACGGCGAGCAACCTGTCGATAATGCCCTCTTTGTTTACCATTGTCGGCGCGGTAACGCCGTTCTCGCGGGCAAACGTCCTTAATTCAAAGATGCCCATAGCCTCTAAGATTTCACGTGTGTAAGCTTTTGCCATATTTCCTCCTGCGGCATACCGGCGAATCGCCGAAGCCGATAATTATGCGTAAATTTTTGTCGCCGCCGAACACTCGGCGGCTTTCACGGTAAGCCGCGAAAAAAAGTAAATACCTCGGCAAGCTACTCCGTAAGCTCCTCGCCCGTTATACTGAAACCGACGCGCTCGGATTCCAAATAGTATTCCGCCGAAATATTTATTTTTGACTCGCTGATTTTGTGAGAAACACCGATAACGCGGATCGCCATGTCCAACTCGCCGTCTGCCGATTCCAAATGAAATCCCGAATCCCCTTCCGGGTTCAGGATAAGCAGATAGTTGACCGCTCCGCTTTTGCGTATCGTGAGCTTGTTATTATCAAGCCCTAGCAGAAATACGCTTTGTCCGTCCGTATATTTCAGCCGCAGGGTGTCACCCGTAAGCTCCGCCCGCCCCTTAAAAAATTCAAGCTCGCCCGAATCCGAAGATATGCGAATGCTGAAATTTTTATCTTTCACTTCAATAAGTATACCCCTATTTCTTTTCAGTTGCAAGCTAAACGCATACAATTTTGTAAAAATTTATTGCCAAAATTTATTGTTGACGGCTTTGCGACTCAGTGCAAGGACGACGGCGACAAAAGGTATTAAACCTTTTGCTTCATAAGCAAGTACCCCTCGATGTTGTCCAGCTCGCTCACAACAAGCTCCGTACGCCCCGTATGCCTCAAAAGGCGCGACAGCAGAAGAACGCCCGCAGCAAGAACCTCCGCTCTCCTAGGCGCGATCAGCGGGTAAAGCGCGGTTATCCTAAGCGGAGTCAAAGCGAAAAGCAACTCGGCGGTTTGTTCAAGCTCGCCGAGCGTGAGTACGGAATTATGAACCGTTAACGGGTCAAATACCTTTAGTCCGCGCTCGACGACAAGCGCCGATGAGGCCGTTCCTCCGATTGCGGTTACCGGATAAGCGGGTAACGCGCCGAACTCCGAAATGACGCCGTCGATTTTTTTGTCGAGCGATCGCCTGTCGGGACAGCTTTCTTTGAGCCTTACAACGCCCGCGGGCAGGCTTTTGATGTACTCCGTTTTGTCGCCGCGTCCGCAGGTTATCTCCACGCTCGCGCCGCCTATGTCGATTACGGTCGCGCTTTCCGCGCCCCCCGCCGCGCCTATAAAGCCGCACAACGCTTCTTTTTCTGGCGACAGCACCTCTACCGTATACCCGGACAGCTCGTATGTTTTACGCAAAAAATCCTCGCGGTTCGCGGCCGCTCTCACCGCCTCGGTAGCAAAAATATGAATTTCCGCGCCATCCTTCTCGGCGGCGCGGCAAAAATCCGCGACGGCACGCGCGGTACGGTCAATAGCGAGCGGACTAAGCCTGCCGGAGGCGTTAAGCCCCTCCGCCAGCTGCGTGGTGTTTAGCTGCTTGAGAGTGGGTTTGCCGGGCTGCGGATATCCGAGCCTTACGGAATTACTACCTATATCGATTACAGCAATGCTTTTCATCTCGGAATGAATACCTCCTCACCGGGTGAAAGCATAGCGAGATATTCGCGCGCATAACGCTCGATCCACGCGTCCGAGGAATGATACGCCATTTCGTTATCAAGCTCCTTAGAACGGTCGGTAAGCGTTTTTAGCTCCGCCTGCAAGGCGGCTTCCTTGCGCTTTTCTCCGGGGATTGCCGCAAGATTGACGATCAGTGAAATAATCAGAATCAGCGCGAATACTACGGCCGCCGCAGTAACCATGATTGCTATTTTTTTGTTGACTGTTTTTTGTTCCATAATCCTTTCCCTGTCCGCGCGCGCGCTTTTTTATCCGGGCCTCCGGAGGTATCCTTGCGGACTGCAAAAAATCTTTTTAGACCGATAACGATGTTTTTGTAAGCGCCGTTTAGTTTATTATACATCAGCTTAGTTAAAAAAGCAACCCCTTGATGCAAAGCAAGTAATTCGATTATAAGCCCCGCCGCCGCCGCCAAAATACAATATAAGCGCAGCTCGCCGAATGCGGCGAACCCCGATAGGAAAATAAAAACAATTCCCGCCGCTCCCGCGAACAGTATATCCGAAATAACGGTAACGGGAAGTCCGCGTCCGCATAAAACGCGCGCCGCGTAAAACAACTCATACAGGACGCCGATAACCGCGCCGATAAACACATACCACGAAAAAACGAAGAACTGACCGCTAGTCAGAAACATTATCTGAATACCCGTTTGAGGAACCCGCCCTGCTTAGCGTTCTCGGCATAACGGAAAGCGTCGATTTCGCCGTCCACCACCAAAAGCCCCTCGTCCGCATTATATTTATTGATATGCATACCCGTGCCGTATACGTTTACCGCCCCCGCGCCCGTGACAAGCGTGAGCAGGGTTTCCGAAACGTTGACGACCTCGTCAACCCCGGAAACGGTTATGCGCTTCCGCTGTTCGATCTGAACGTTACTCGACCGTTTAATTTTGACCTTCTCCGCGCCTAAGTCGTTTTTTTGCCGCTCGCTCATATATTACCTCTTTTTTGGATTATTCAAGATAATATATGGTAAAATGCCGGATATTATGAGCCGTTTTGAAAGCCGCCTTTGTCCTTAGCGAACGAGGCGAAGCCGAAGTGTGGCAATCCGGTTTACTTGCCGCCATGTCATTCATAGGCGCGCTTGCGCACCGTAGGAATCCGGTTTAATTTTATCCTCTTTTCTTATTCGGGTTACCGCGTGCAGTAAGCGGTTTCCGGATTGCCGCGTCGCTTTCAGCTCCTCGCAATGACAAATATAGTTTGTTTACCCGTACACCATACAATTAAAACTCTATCAATGTCATTCTGAGCTTGTCGAAGAATCTCTTCACCGCTTTCAACGTTCCACACGGCAGAGTACAAGTAATTTATATTAGTAAGCGGAAAGAATTGTCCGTCGTTAAAAATATGTTATTTTCTCGACCCCGGCTTTTTGGTCGCGCCGTTGCTTTTCGGCTTGTTATAAACCGCGGAGGTCGGTGCGCTCGACCCCGATTTTTTGGCGGGTCTTTGCGTTTTGATAACGAATAAGATTACTACGATGCCCGCGAGCCAAATAACCGCCGCTATATGCCACCAACTAAGCCACGGCATCTCGGGGAATGCCCCGGGCGTTCTCGGATTTACGGCATCCGCGCCCAGATACAGCGCGAATACTCCGGTATCGGGGTCTTGCTTG
The DNA here is from genome assembly GCA_031290295.1 of Clostridiales bacterium. Lineage (GTDB taxonomy): Bacteria > Bacillota > Clostridia > Christensenellales > DUVY01 > JAITNT01. The sequence goes on along the minus strand of JAITNT010000302.1, from coordinate 133 downwards.
ACGGACAACGCGACGTCGCCGTCTATATCCGTACGCTTGAAGTTATCGGTAATATCGTAACCGAGCGCGGCAAGGTTATTGATCGTTTGCTGGTGCGGATGCCCGTAGGAGTTGCCGATTCCGCAGCTGGCTA
>JAITNT010000299.1 GCA_031290295.1 Clostridiales bacterium | reverse complement strand
GCGGGCGGCAAATACGAAAGCAAGGTAAGGGCGAGAATGCTGATAATAAAAGCGATCACGATTTAGGGTGTAATTATATGACGGCTGCAAAAAAGAAGATTGTCAAATACAGGCTTACCGTCGCGGTTTATCTGTCGGAGGACGCCGCGCGCGAGGAGACCCTTTATATCGTGGGCAACCTGCCCGCGCTCGGAGCGTGGAACGCCGGCAAGGCGGTAAGGCTCAGGCGCATGAAGAACGGCTCGTACAAATTTATGCGGTCTTATCCCGCGGGCGAGTACGCGGCGTTCAAAATTCTGTGCAGACCCGACTTCGGCGGCGTTGAAAAGGGCATTTACGGCGAGGAAATACACGATCACGCCGTTACTCTGGACGCAAACAAGTTCGTGCCCGTCGTTATTACAAAATTCCGTGCGGAGGAGACTGCCGAAGCCGTTGCCGCGTACGATAAGGATTAATCAGGAGGTTTAAGGTGGCAACTATAAGAAAACCCAAAACAGCATTGAGATTCTCTAAGCCCGCCGGATGGTGGGGCGGACTTTGGCGCGAGGGCGTACCTACGGGTAACGGCACTATAGGAGCGTCCGTTCTGGGCGGCGCGGGGTCGGACACGATTATTATTAATCATTCGGATCTGCGGTGGCAAGGGCACGTCGGAACGTTGCAGGACGTCGCAGGCAATGTAAAAACCGTTCGCGGCTTGATTGACGCGGACGATTTCCGCAGAGCCGAGGACATAATTTCGAGCGCGCTGATTACCAAATCGTACCGCCCGCAGCTTTCGTATCCGCTGCCCTTATGCGACCTGAAGGTAAAGCAGTCCTTAGAGAAGCCGCCCAAGGAATATTGCCGCCTCCTTAGTATGGAAACGGGCGAGGTCGAGGTAAGCTTCCGCGACGGCGCGACCAAATACGAGCGTTCGCTGTTCGTTTCGCGGGAAAACGATACCGTCGTCTACGAGATAGTTAAGGTAGGGAGTAAGACGGTAGACGTCACGCTGTCGCTCGATATGCACGACCGCACAAATATCCGCACCGCGCAGGCGGTGTCCAAGCTCCCCGACAGCCCGTCCGTAAGGTACGAGAATTTCTTTATGTTTTTTGCGGCGCGCAGCGATAACGGCACCGACTTCGGCGCGGTTGCGCGCATAAATTTTTACGGAGGAAGCCAGGAGGTTTTACCGTACGGGGTGCGGGTGAAGGGCGCGGATAAGGTGCTTGTCACGATGAAGGTTTTTGTCGAAAGCCAAAAGGACAAGGAATGGAAGTTCCTGCGCACCGAGCTTGCCGCCAATAAGCTTACCTATGAAAAGCTGCTCAAGGAGCATGTAGGCAAGCACGCGAAGTATTTCAACACCGCCGAATTTGACCTCGAAGCCGAGGACAGGGATAAATCCGTCGAGGAGCTTATGGAAGCGGCGGAGTCAAGCGGCGTAAGCCCCGACGCGCTTATAGAAAAGCTGTGGTATTACGGAAGATTTTTGGCGGTTACGGGCACTAACCCTAACGGTCGATTGCTTAACCCTACGGGCTTGTGGTGCGGCGATTATAAGGCGGCGTCGGCGCAGGTAGACGCTTCCGGCAGTATGCAGACTATATATTCGCACCTTTTGGCGGGCGGCTTGCAGGAGCTGATGCTGCCCGTTTTTAACTTTTATGAAAGCATAGTCGACGATCTCAGGAAGAACGCGCAACGGCTTTATGACTGCCGCGGCATTTTTGTGCCGTCGGTCGTCGCGCCGGCCAGCGGCTTACTCGGCATCGTCGAACCGTCCGTAATACATTTCACGGGTGCGGCGGGGTGGATCGCGCAGTTGTTCTTTGATTATTACCTTTTTACCGCGGACGAGAAATTCTTAAAAGCTCACGCCATGCCCTTTATGAAGGATGCCGCGCAGTTTTACGAGGAGTTTTTTAAGCTTACTCCGGCGGGCAAATACGAAAGCTCGCCCTCATATTCGCCCGACAATACGCCTCTTAATCTTATCGAAAACGACAGTAGACCCGCTATCGCGAGAAACGCGGCGATCGATTTCGCGATTGCGCGCGAGCTGCTGACCAACCTTATTAAGGGCAGTAAAATTACCAAGCTTTATCAGGGCGAGTTAGAAAAATGGGTCGATATGTTAGAAAAAATTCCGGCGTATTCGATTTATTCGGACGGCACGGTGCGCGAGTACATAGACCCTAAGCTTACGGAGAATCAGGAAAGCCGTTCATTTGCGCAGTTTTATCCGCTTTATCCCGGCACGGAGCCGGTTGAAAAAAATCCCGAGCTGCTAAAGGCGTATGCAAGCACCGCCAAAAAGAGATTTCAGGCGGGCATTCACGAGCAAACGAGCGCAAGCCTTGCGCGGCTCGCCAATATATACGCACGGCTGTCCGACGGCGAAAACGCGCTCGATATCATTACCGCTATCGTGCGCAACATGACCATGAATAACCTTGTCACCGCCAGGAACGACTGGCGCGGTATGGGCGTCGGTACGGACGATTACTGGGCGCCGTACAGCATCGAAGGAAACATGGGCGTTACCTCGGCGATTCAGGAAATGGTGCTTTCCTCGCGCGACGGGCTTGTAAAAATTCTGCCCGCCGTACCCGAAAGCTGGAAAAAAGGCTCGGTAAGCGGTATACTTACCCGTACGGGCGCGGAGGTTGACCTCGCGTGGGATCAAAAGAAAGGCGTCGCCACCATGAAAATCAAATCGCGCCGCAACGCGAAATTCGACGTTTTGGTGCCGTCGGGATACAAGAAAGTAAAGGGTACCGGCGCGGAGAAATTCGATTCCGCCACGGGCGTGCTTAGTCTGGAGCTTTCATCCGGAAAGGTAACGACGTACGAATTCAGGTAAGAAAGCCGACCAAACGATACCGACCAAACGTGAACAAGCCGCGATAGACGCGAATGCGCGCAAGAGAACCGACCAAGCGTGAATCGGCGCTACGCTTCGGCGTTACCGCCTTGCTTGCTTAATCCGATTCAGTCGGACTTGAAAGAGGTTTAGTCTATCCGGGTGTGTACGGGTACTCGTATTGTACGGTTAAAAGCCGCCATTGTCCTTAGCGAGGCGCGATAGCGCCGTAGGCATCCGGTTTAATTTTATCCTCTTTCCTTTTCGGGTTACCGCCATGCAGCAGGCGGTTTCTAGATTGCCACGTCGGGCTTGCGGAGTAATCGACCTGCGTCTTTTACTCCGAAACCCGCCTCGCAATGACGAACGCAGTTGTCTACACGTACTCAATAAAATCAAAACCAACACTCTGTCAATGCTATCGCACAGTCGAAAAACAGCCTCGGCGCCGCTTTCAGCGCGTTTCCTGATAACGCTCCGCTTTTTTTGCGGGGTTTTTTTGCAATATATTTGGGGCGGCGTACGGATTTTCTTGACACAAACGACGCCTTTGGTGTAAAATTAAAAGGTATTCCGATTAAATCTTTTTTGGGGGTGCCGATATGGCTCAGGTGGCTATTATTATGGGCAGCAAGTCCGACCTCGACGTCGTACGACATGCCGCCGCGGTGTTAAAAAGCTTCGGCGTAAGCTTCACGGCGAGGATTATCAGCGCGCACCGTACGCCCGGTCTTGCGCACGAGTTCGCCGCTTCGGCCGCTCAAAACGGTTACAAGGTTATCATAGCCGCCGCGGGCAAGGCGGCGCACCTTGCGGGGGTAATCGCGGGTTGCACGACCTTACCCGTGGTCGCGCTTCCCATACTCGGCGGCGCGTTTTCCGGGCTTGACAGTCTGCTTTCCTCGGTGCAGATGCCCGCGGGCGTGCCCGTAGCCTGCGTCGCGGTTAACGGCGGTGAGAACGCGGGTCTGCTCGCGGTTCAAATCCTCGCGCTTTCGGACGCCGCGCTGCAACAAAAGCTTGCCGCGCATAAGCGGGAAATGGCCGACAAGGTGCTTGCGGACGATAAGGCGTTAAACGGCGATATATGAAACAGCGGGGTTGCCGTACGGCGCCCCGTTTTTGGTGACAAGCCGTAATTTTTGGGGAACGGTCGATATATATTTTTGCGGGAGGCATATAAATGGCGGTACATTACAAGGACAGCGGCGTGGACGTCGAGAGAGGGTACAAGGCGGTCGAGCTTATGAAAAAGCACGTCGCGCGCACCTATGACGGCAACGTTCTCGGCGACATCGGTTCGTTCGGGGGCTTTTACAGTATCGAGGGCATGAAGTATGAGAAGCCGGTTTTGGTTGCCGGGACGGACGGCGTAGGCACGAAGCTAAAATACGCATTTACCTCGGGCAGGCACAATACCGTAGGCATAGACTGCGTGGCTATGTGCGCTAACGATATCGTTTGTCAGGGCGCGAAGCCCCTGTTGTTTCTCGATTATTTCGCTACGGGCAGGCTTGACCCGGAGGTTTGCGCCACCGTCGTCGGCGGCGTCGCGGAGGGCTGCGTGCGCGCGGGCTGTGCGCTTATCGGCGGAGAAACCGCCGAGATGCCGGACTTTTATCCCGACGGCGAATACGATTTGGCGGGTTTTTGCGTAGGCATAGCGGACAGGGACAGGGTTATCAACGGCGCGGGCATTCTGCCGGGCGACGCGCTTATAGGGATTGCATCCTCGGGCGTTCACAGCAACGGCTACTCTCTCGTGCGCAAGCTGTTCGGTTGCGACCCGACGGAGCTGAATAAGACGGACAAGCGGTTGGGTTCTACGGTAATCGACGCGCTGCTTACCCCGACCAAAATTTATGTCAAGACAATTTTGTCGCTCATAAAGGATTTTGAAATCAAGGGAATCGCTCATATTACGGGCGGCGGCTTCATCGAAAACATTCCGCGCATTTTTCCTAAGGGTATCGGCGCGGAGATCGCCGTCGGGTCGTACCCGCGTCCGCCTATATATTCGCTCATAGAGGAACGCGCCGGGCTTCCCGACAGGGACTTATACAACACCTTTAACATGGGTATCGGCATGGTGCTCGCCGTTTCGGCGGCGATTGCGGGACTCGTGATTTCCCGCCTCGAGGCGCTCGGCGAAAAGGCGTACGCCGTCGGGCGCGCCGTCGAAGGCTCGGGAGTGACGCTGCTGTGAAGCGTCTTGCAGTAATGGTAAGCGGCGGCGGCACGAATCTTCAGGCGTTGATAGACGCGTGCGCCGAGGGAAAAATTAACGGCGCGATTGTCGCGGTAATAAGCAGTAACGCCGAGACCTACGCGCTCGCACGCGCGGCGCGCGCCGGGATTCCGACTCACGTGGTGAGCCGTAAGGACTGCTCGGATATCGCCGAACGCGACGCTAAGCTCATCAAAATTCTTGCCGGCTGCGATATAGATTACGTTATTCTGGCGGGTTACCTGGGTATATTCGGGGCGGACTTTATAAAAGCGTATCCGCGCAAAATAATCAACATTCACCCCGCGTTGCTGCCCCGTCACGGCGGCATAGGCATGTACGGCATAAACGTTCACCGCGCCGTTATCGCGGCGGGAGACACGGTCACGGGCGCTACGGCGCATTACGTGAACGAAACGGTGGACGGAGGCGAGATTATACGGCAGGTAAGGCTCGGGGTTTTGCCGACGGACACGCCCGAAACCTTGCAGCAAAGATTGTTAGACAGCGTGGAGCACAAGCTGCTTACGGAGGTCGTCGCGGAGCTTTGCGCCGAATAAAGGACGGCGGCAAAAGGGTGCGGCACATCGCAGCAAGCCTCGGGATATTAACCGTTGCAAGCAAGCCGCGAAGCCGTCCGCAATAAATTACTACGGGAGGAAAAAACATGACTATGAAAAAGAGGGCGTTGATAAGCGTTTCGGACAAAACCGGAGTCGTCGAATTCGCGGGAGGGCTTGCCGCGCTCGGGTACGAGATTATCAGCACGGGCGGCACGTCTGCCGCGCTCGAGACGGCCGGTATCAAAATCATTAATATAAGCGATTTGACGGGCTTTCCGGAATGCTTAGACGGCAGGGTCAAGACCCTGCACCCGGCGGTACACGCGGGACTTCTCGCCGTACGGTCGAACAAGGGCCACATGGCGCAGCTTGAAAAATTAAGCATCAATACGATCGACGTGGTAGCCGTCAATCTTTATCCTTTCAAAAAAGCGATTTCAGACCCCGGCTGCACCTTGGGTCACGCGGTGGAGAACATCGATATAGGCGGGCCTACCATGCTTCGCAGCGCGGCTAAGAATTATCAGGACGTCGCCGTTATCTGCGACCCGCGCGATTACGGCGAAATCCTCGACAAGCTCGGTAAAGGCGGACTCGACGGGGAATACCGCTTGAGACTAATGTATAAGGTGTTCGCGCATACGGCGGAATACGATTCGCTTATTTCCGATTATCTGCGCAAGCGGGTCGGCGTACGGTATCCGGAGCATATAACCTTCGCATACGAAAAGGCGCAGGAATTGAGATACGGCGAGAATCCGCATCAGAACGCCGCTTTTTATAAGGAGTGCTTCCCGTACCCCGGCGCGGTAACCGACGCCGTTCAGCTGCACGGCAAGGAGCTGTCCTATAACAACATCGCGGACGCAAACGGCGCGCTGGACATTTTGCGGGAGTTTTCCGAGCCGTGCGCGGTAGCCGTAAAGCATTCTAATCCTTGCGGCGTCGCCGTAGCGGAGACGGTGGCGGAGGCTTTCAGACGCGCGAACGCCGCCGACCCGATCTCGATTTTCGGCGGCATTATAGCCGTCAACCGCCCCGTAGACGCGGAAACGGCGGAGGAAATCTCCAAAATATTTATCGAAATAGTTATCGCGCCGGACTTTTCGGAGGCGGCTTTGGAAATCCTCACCAAAAAACCTAACCTGCGGCTTTTGAAGCTCGCGAGTATACCGGCTCCGCTTAAACCGGAAACGGCGGAAATGAAAAAGGTTTTGGGCGGACTGCTTATTCAGGATCGCGATACCGCGCTTTACGGGGAGCAAGACATTCGCTATGTCACCAAGCGTAAGCCAACTAAGGCGGAGCTTAAAGAATTGAGGTTCGCTTATACGCTTGTAAAGCATACCAAGTCTAACGCTATCGTCGTCGCTAAGGACGGCGCGAGCGTAGGCATAGGCACGGGACAAACTAACCGCATTTGGGCGGCGCGGCAGGCTATCGAGCACGGCGGCGCGAACGTTCGCGGCGCGGTTATGGCGAGCGACGCCTTTTTCCCGTTCCCGGACTGCGCGGAGGCGGCGGTCGCGGCGGGTATCACCGCTATAATTCAGCCGGGCGGCGCAAAGGCCGACGCGGAGAGCATAGCGGTTTGCGACAAGCACGGCATCGCCATGATTTTTGTGGGCGTAAGACACTTTAAGCACTAGGGCGCGCCTAGCTTGTTACCCCCCCCCGGCAGGAAAGCCCGTGTTCAGCTTCTCGGGCGTTTCCGCAGATTTTTTTGAACAGGAATTTATGGATAAAAATAAAGTAAACGTTTTGGTAATAGGCGGCGGCGGCAGAGAGCACGCGATCGTCCGCAAAATTTCCGAATCCGCCCGCGCGGGAAAAATTTATTGCATTCCCGGGAACGCCGGCATCGCCGAGCTTGCGGAGTGCCGCCCCGGCATGAGCGCGTCCGATTTGGACGGCATAACGGCGTTCGTCAAGGAGCATAAGGACGTCGGGCTTGTAATGGTCGCGCCCGACGATCCGCTCGCCTTAGGGCTTGTGGACAGGCTGGAGGCGGAAACCTCCGTCCGCGTTTTCGGTCCCAAAAAGGGCGCGGCGGAAATAGAAGCGAGCAAGGTTTTTTCTAAGAACCTCATGAAAAAGTACGGTATTCCTACCGCCGCTTACGATACCTGCGGCGACGCGGCTTCGGCGCGGGCAATAATAAAAAAAGCCGAATATCCGCTCGTCATCAAGGCGGACGGGCTTGCCCTCGGCAAGGGCGTAAAAATCTGCGCGTACTTAGCCGAAGCGGAGCTTGCCGTAACCGAGCTTATGGTGGACAAGGCGTTCGGCGGCGCGGGCTCGCAGGTCGTTATCGAGGAGTTTCTAAAGGGCTTCGAGGTGTCCGTGCTGGCTTTTACCGACGGAAAAACGGTAACGCCCATGATAAGCTCGCAGGATCACAAGCGCGCGTTCGACGGCGACAAGGGGCTAAATACCGGCGGCATGGGGACGTACGCGCCCAACCGCAAGTACACCGAGGCTCACGCGGCGCTGGCTTACGAGGCCGTTTTTGTGCCCACGGTCCGCGCGCTCGAAAAGGAAGGGCGGCTTTTTAAGGGCGTGCTGTACTTCGGTCTGATGATCGACGGGGAGGACGTCCGCGTGCTCGAATATAACGCGAGGTTCGGCGATCCGGAAACGCAGGTGGTTTTGCCGCTGTTAAAAACCGATTTGCTGGATATTTTCGACGCGGTTATCGACGGGCGTCTTGACCAAATAAATATCGAATGGAGCGCCGATACCGCCCTGTGCGTCGTCGCGGCGTCGGGCGGTTATCCGCTCGGCTACGCCAAGGGCGTTCCGATTACTATAGGCAAGCACGACGCGGACGTCGCGCTTTATCACGCGGGCACGGCGTTCGGCGCGGGCGGCGCGCTGGTTACCTCGGGCGGGCGCGTTATCGGAGTAACCGCCGTCGCGGCGGACTTGGAGTCCGCGCGCAAAAAAGCGTACGATAATATCGCCGCCGTTAATTTTGAGGGCATTCATTACAGAAAGGATATCGGTACAAAATAGCATGATTAAGCGTATTTTCGTAGAGAAGAAAAGAACGGTAAGCGGCGCGGCGGAGGGGCTTGCGCGGGATTTGAACGTCCAGCTGAAGCTCGGTATAACCGACGCGCGGACGTTCATACGTTACGACGTCGAGGGGCTGTCGGAGACGGACTTTGCGGCGGCGGTAAACACGGTTTTTTCCGAGCCGCCCGTTGACGACGTGTATTATGAGGAGCTGCCGCCTCTAAAAGGCTATACCGTTTTTGCGGCGGAATTTTTGCCGGGGCAGTACGATATGCGCGCGGACTCGGCGGCGCAGTGCGTGCAGCTGTTGACGATGTCCGCCCGTCCCGTCGTGAAGTGCGCGACGGTTTACGCCTTTGCCGGTCTGTCCGACCCCGCCAAGGCGCAGTCGTATCTGATAAATCCCGTCGATTCGCGTCTTGCCGAAGCCGACAAGCCCGTTACCCTAGAGCAGAAGCTCGCCGCACCGTCCGCCGTAGAGCTTATCGAGGGCTTCAGAAGCAAAACCTCGGCGCAAATCAAGGAGTTCCACAAGACGTTCGGACTCGCTATGAGCCTCGCGGACATAAAATTTGTGCAGAAATACTTCAAAAAAGAGGGTCGCGACCCTTTTGAAACGGAAATCAAGGTGCTGGATACCTATTGGTCGGATCATTGCCGCCATACGACCTTTTTGACGGAGCTTACGGACGTAAGGTTCGACACGCCTAACCCCGAAATCGAGCAAGCGTATAATTCCTACATCGCCCTTCATAAGGAGCTTTTCAAGGGGCGCGGCGATAAATACCCGTGTCTTATGGACATAGCCACGATAGGAGCGCGCGAGCTGAAGCGGCGCGGTATGCTGACCGCGCTCGACGAATCCGAGGAAATTAACGCCTGCTCTATAAACGTTCGCGCGGAGACGGCGAACGGGCCGGAGGATTGGCTCGTCATGTTCAAGAACGAAACGCACAATCACCCTACCGAAATCGAACCCTTCGGCGGCGCGGCGACCTGTCTGGGCGGCGCGATACGCGACCCGCTTTCGGGCAGGGTGTACGTTTATCACGCGATGCGCGTAACGGGTGCCGCCGACATTACCGCGCCCGTTTCTAAAACCCTCGGAGGCAAGCTTCCGCAGCGCGTCATATCGCGCGGCGCGGCGCGCGGCTTCTCGTCCTACGGCAACCAGATAGGACTGGCGACCGGCATGGTAAGTGAAATTTATCACCCCGGCTACGTCGCTAAGCGGTTAGAAACGGGCTTTGTGGTAGGCGCCGCGCCCAAAGCCAACGTCGTGCGGAGCGCGCCGGGTCCGGGCGACATCGTAGTGCTCATCGGCGGCGAAACGGGGCGGGACGGCTGCGGCGGCGCGACGGGCTCGAGTAAGGAGCACAACCTTGACAGCATAGAGAAATGCGGAGCCGAGGTACAGAAGGGCAACCCGACCACCGAGCGGAAGATTCAAAGGCTTTTCCGCAACCCCGAGGTTACCAAAAGAATCAAGCGTTGCAACGATTTCGGCGCGGGCGGAGTTTGCGTAGCGATAGGCGAGCTTTGCGACGGACTGGAAATTTATCTTGACCGCGTGCCCAAAAAATACGAAGGGCTTAACGGTACCGAGCTTGCCATATCCGAGTCGCAGGAGCGCATGGCGGTAGTGATATCGGCGGCGGAGCTTGACCTTATAACCGACCTTTGCGCCGCGGAGAACCTGACCGCGACCGCCGTCGCCGCCGTTACGCGCGAGCCGCGCATGAAAATGTTCTGCGGAGGCGTTACCATAGTAGACCTGAAGCGCAGCCTGCTTTCCTCCAACGGCGTCAAGCAGACCGCAACCGCCGTCGTTACGGACGGCATTACCGGTTATATGAATACCGTAAGCAAGGAAGCCGCGGTTCATATCAAAAAAGGCGATTACGCCGCCGCCTTGAGCGCGGAGCTAAAAAGGCTCAACGTAACCTGCAACAAGGGGCTTTCGGAGATGTTCGATTCTACGGTGGGCGCGGGCAGCGTGCTGATGCCGTTCGGCGGCGAGCGCCAGCTTACGCCGTCGATAGCTATGGCGGCTAAGCTTCCGGTTTTTCCGGGCGACACCGACACGGCGACGGTAGCGGCGTGGGGCTTCGATCCGTATCTTATGAGCGAGAGCCCGTACGTGGGCGCGCAGTATTCTATACTTGTCTCGGTTGCCAAGGTTTGCGCCGCGGGCGCGCCGTACGGTACCGTTTATCTTACCTTGCAGGAATTTTTCCGCCGTCTTAAAACCGACCCGAAAAGGTGGGGAGAGCCTCTGTCCGCGCTTTTGGGCGCGTTAACCGCCCAAACTGGGCTGGGACTCGCGGCAATCGGCGGCAAGGACTCCATGAGCGGAACCTTTGTGAAAATCGACGTGCCGCCCACGCTTATTTCCTTTGCGTTAGGTATCGGCAAGGCGTCCGAGATTATCGGCAACACGCTGGACGGCGAGCATGAGCTGTACAGAATCAAGCTCGCCCGCAACGCCTACGGCACGCCCGATTACGCCGGATTTACCGCGCTTATGCGCACGCTCGGCGAGGAAATAAAGAGCAAAAACGTGTTCTTCGCCACCGTCTGCGAGACGGGCGGCGCGGCCGCGGCTATAGCCAAAGCGTGCTTAGGCAACGCGCTCGGCTTCCGCTTCGCTAATGCGGACGCAGGATTATTCGTTCCCGCGCTCGGCGATATTATTATTGCCGCCAAGGATCTAACCGTATTTTCCGCGTACGTGCCAGAGCTTCTCGGCTCCTCCTCCGCCGACGGCAAATTCCGTTTCGGCGCGCGGATTTTGGAGCATAAGCATGCGGTCAAGAGCTTCACCTGCACGTTAAGCAAGGTTTTCCCGTTGACGGGCGCGGACGGCGAAACGCCGCCGGGCATTCCCGCCGTTATCAAAAAATTCCCGCACGTCGCAAGGACGCGCGTACCAAGACCCAAGGTACTTATTCCGGTTTTCCCGGGAACAAACTGCGAATACGATACGGCGAAGAAATTTATTGCCGCGGGCGCGGAAACGGAGCTGTTCGTCGTCCGCAACCGCACGGCCTCCGACATCAGGCAAACGGCGCTGCGCTTAGAGAGCGCTATAGCCGGCGCGCAGATTATCGCTTTTCCGGGCGGGTTCTCGGGCGGCGACGAGCCGGACGGCTCGGGCAAGTTTATCGCGACCGCGTTCCGTTCGCCGCGTATCGCCGACGCCGTTTCCGCCCTTCTTAACCGGCGCGACGGTCTTATCGTCGGTATCTGCAACGGCTTTCAGGCGCTTATCAAGCTCGGGCTTTTGCCGTTCGGCGAAATCGCGCCCATGGACGTTGAAAGCGCCACCCTGTACTTCAATAACGTTAACCGCCACGTTTCCGCGCTGTGCCGTACGAGGATTACCTCGACCGCCTCGCCGTGGCTGTCTAAGGTGAAGCGCGGGGAAATTTATAACACGGCGGTGTCGCACGGAGAGGGGAGGCTTATCGCGCCCGCGCACGTTCTGGAGCGGCTTGCCAAAAACGGGCAGATTTTTTCGCAGTACG
>JAITNT010000248.1 GCA_031290295.1 Clostridiales bacterium | reverse complement strand
GATTAGAGGACAGGGATTGGGAAAAGCGGAAGTATATGCTCGCGCTCGAGGAGCGCGACTATACCCGTTATCTGGAGGTCTGCAAAATTATCGGTTGGAACGGCGCCAAGGAGAAAACGCCGCCGCCGACCGCCCCGAAAGAAAACGCCGCCAAGGAAGCTCCGAATAAGGAAAGCCCCGCCAAGGAAACTATCAAAAAAGAAAGCGGGCGAAGCTTTTGCCGTAAATGCGGCAATCCGTATAAGCCCGCCGATAAGTTCTGCAATATTTGCGGCGAACGCGCAGGCGGCTATACGCTTAAATGCGCGTGCGGTCAGGAAAACGCCGCGGGCAGCGCGTTTTGCGGCGCGTGCGGCGCCGCGCTGAAATAGGGGGTAACGGATATGTGTTTTAAGAGGAAACCGAGACCGACTAACGACGCAAAGGTGCTGGAAAACGCCGAGGTAATCAACGCTAACGTAAAGGCGTTAAGGGGCGTCCTCGTTCAACTCGAGGGTAACGCCGACGTTTACGCTAAGCTTTCCGCGCTTTGCGAAAAGTACAAATATGCTTCGCCTAGCGAAGCCGCCGCCTATCTCGACAACAGAATAAGGGGCAGAATTAACGATATGAAGACGGCGGCGGAGGCGGCGCTTAAATCGAACGATTTTGCGCCGGTTGAAGACCTGATTATAAAGATAAGAGCGCTTGTCGAGGAAAGATGATGGATATGCAGGGTGAAACGCTGCGGTGTACTACGTGCGGAAACAGCTCGAATCTGAGGATTGACGCGGAGCACAAAACGGGCTTCTGTCCCGCCTGCCGTAATACCTTCGTGGTAAGCATAGCGGAGGAGTTCGCAAAGGTCGAGATAGACCGCGCAAAGGATATCGAGAATCTTCGCGAATTGCTCCGCGACGCCGTTAATAAAAACGACGTGATACATATCGGCGAGTACGCCGGAAGGATAAAGGAAATAATCCCGCGGGATTACAGCGCGGGATATTATTTTGCCTACGGTCAAAGCAAGCAAAATAAGCCTAAGTATCTGGAGAATTTTTTAGCGGCGGACTCCGAGAACGCGACCGTGAAGGAAAAGAACGCCGTCTTGGAGCATCTTATACAAAATTCGAAGATACGCGACGAAACCCTCGTAGAAAACTACATACGCGGCGTCGGAGGGATTGACCGCGACGCTTTTTTGGATAAGCATAACGCCGCGTTCGTCGAAAAGCGCAGGCTTGAGGAGAATTACGACGACATTCCCCGCGACGTGTTCGTCTGCCACCGTTCCGTCGATATCGAGGTCGCCGACTGCGCGGTAAGGGCGCTTGAGAGGGGCGGTAATACGTGCTGGATATCGACGCGGAATCTGCGCCCGAACGACACCGAAAATTATTGGAAGAGTATAGAAGCGGCGATTAAGAGTTGCAAGATATTTTTGGTGATATCGAGCAAGGACGCTATGCCGGCGGACGACGTAAAACGCGAATTAAATATAGCTAAGGACGCCGACAAGCCGCGCGTAGAGTACAAAATTGACGAAAAACCGCATACGCCCTTTTTCAAGGCGTTTTTTGACGGCCGTCAATGGATTCAAGCGTTTCCGAACCCCGGGAATCATTATCACGAATTAAGCGACCGTATATTTAGGGAGTTGGAGGATGCAAGGCTTGCCGCGCGGAAAAAAAGCGAGCTCGAAGAGAAGCTTGCCGCTATTGAGAAAGAGCAAAAGGCTCAGGCCGCCGCTTTTGCGGCAATGCAAAGAAGTGCGTACGAGGAGCAACGCGCCGCTATAGAAAAAGCCAAAGCTGACATCGAAAAAACCAAAGCCGACATCGAAAAAACCAAAGCCGACGTTTTGAGAGCGACCGTTCAAGCAAAGCGGGAAACCGCCGCCGCGACGGGCGCGGGCGTAAGCGGGTTGACAGAAAAGGGTTTGGAATTAGAGGATAAGAAGGAGCGGGAAAAAGCGGAGCGCGAGGCAAGAGAGCGACAAGCGGATGCGGAGTGGCAGCGTATAGATAGTGAGCGCATAGCGAGAGAAAAGCTGATAGAGGAAGCGCGGCTTGCCAGAAAAAATCTGGTCCGCAAATACACGGTGTTTTACTTCGTTATGATGTTCGTTACGCCCGTTTTGATGCTGGGGGTTTGTTATGCGGCGACGGTTATCGGCTCGCGTATAGATTTTGAAAGTCCCAAACTGTTGTTATTCTTTCCGCTGTCGTTGATTACTAGCGTTTTTTTATCGTATATGTATAACGGGAGGGTTGTGGCGGAAAGCAAGCGTCTGCGGCTGATAGTATGGCTTACTACGCTTTCGTCCTTGTTGTTATGCTTTATCGTAGATATCGCCGTTATGGAGACACCGGCAAGCATAATGTTCTACTTGGTCGGTACGGTAGTGTATTTTATTACGACAAGGAATACCAAAAAAAGATTTACCGGCAAGCCCCGGTACGGCGGCGAAATCGCCGCATATATTTGCTTTCATTTTTTTAACGGAGGAATATCTTCGGCGCTCCATATGTTAGATACGGCACTCATGATAGTTCTTCTTCTCTTTTTATTCAACGGCTTAACATTCGGGGCGGCGGTCGGCGGCTTTTTCCTGGCAAGGCTTCTCAGAGACCGCCTTGTCACGACTATAATCGGGTATGTGTTCATCGGCGTAATGATTATTGTCGGCTTTGCAATGAACGGCGGAATTGCACCGATAAACGATTATCCGCAGTATCGGCAAATACCCGATTCCGGGGCTGTACGGACGGAATTAACCGTTCCCGCCGATACGGACGCGGCATTAGAGTTGTTGAAAAACTAACTCTTGCTCTTTTCCGCATTACCGCATGCAGCAGGCGGTTTCTAGATTGCCGCGTCGCTTACGCTCCTCGCTAAGGACGGGCGCTGTTTGGCTACCCGTACCGCAACTAACGCCGCGGTGACGGAGCGTTGAAAGCGGCTAAAGCCGGGAAAGAGGACAAGTAAATTATATCGGAGCGTTGAAAGCGGCGAAGAGATTCTTCGACGTTGCTCAGAATGACATGGATATTGTTTGTTTGCATTGTGTACGGTTAATAGTTACTCTGCTTACTCCCGTACCGAATACAAATTCGCTCTATCCATGTCAATGCTAGCGCGCAGTCGAAACGTCGCCCGTTTTCCCGCACCCCATACAACTAAAACTTATCAATGTCATGTTGAGCGTAGTCGAAACATCTCTTTGCCGCTTGCTAATCATTCCCTTGTCCTTTTTTGCATTGTGCGCGGCAAGTTAATTTGCCATTTGCAGATAGACAAATGCGGCTGTATTTGGTATAATTATACCGGAGTCTAACGGAAGCGTTAGAGTTGTTGTGAAAACCCTCTTGGGAAAAGCTTCCGCGTTGAGCTTTGCAACGGCTCTGCCGAAATCGCAAACAACAAAACGGAGGACAAGTGATTAAACGGCTGATACCGGAAATCGTTATCGAAATCGTCGCCATTTTCTTTTGGGCGGCGGCTTTTGCCGTCGGGGCGTACACC
>JAITNT010000201.1 GCA_031290295.1 Clostridiales bacterium | reverse complement strand
CTATGGTCAAGTGGTCAAGACATCGCCCTTTCACGGCGGTATCGCGAGTTCGAACCTCGCTAGGGTCACCAAAAAAACTTTCATTGTTTTAGCGGCGGCTTCGCCGCTATGTTTAATTTGCAAAACAAGCGTAATGTGTAACAACGTAAGAAGCGGCGGCGGTCGCCGCTTCTTACTCCTAGCCCTTGTTATGTCTTCTCCGTTCTTCAACGGTTTCAACCGTTATTTTGTTTTCTCTTACCCTATCCATAAACAAATTATATCCCGGAATCGCATCGGATATTGAAAAACCCTTGGCAAATTTTAGTAAAGGATTATTAGCCGAAATCGATTTCCTAAAGCTATTGACATTTTATACGGAGTAGTGTATAATAAATTTAACAATCGGGCGGGGGCGAGAATATGTCTAAGAAATTAATCCTATGCGTTCCCTTATTATTATTCATTTCGGCGGCGGCATTAACCGCTTGCGCCGATCAAACTTCGATACCCAAGCCGGATATTCCCGTATATACGATAGTTTTTGAAACGCTCGCGGAGCCTATCCCGCCTATAAAGGGCGCCGCCGGGACAGAAATTTCGGCGCCGCCAGCGCCCTCGCGCGCAGGCTACAGGTTTGACGGCTGGTCTTTGGGAGGCGCTCCCTACATATTCGCTACGATGCCCGAAGAAAATATAACCCTGCTCGCCGAATGGAGCAAGCTGTACACGATAACCTTTGTCACCGGGGCGGACGGTACGGCGGTAGCGCCGATAACGGCAGCCGCAAACGACGTCATTACCGCGCCGCCCGCTCCCAAACGCCCGCATTTCAAATTTAACGGCTGGCTTTTGGGCGGCGCTAACTTCGGTATTGCGGTAATGCCGCCTAAGGATATCGAATTGACCGCGGCATGGCTTTCCGCAGTCACGATTTCGTTTAATACGGGCGTTCCCGGGCTGACGGTAGACGCTATAGTAGAGCTTGAAAACGCTCCCGTTACCGCGCCGGAAGCGCCGTTGAGAGCGGGCTACGGCTTTGATTATTGGACATTGAACGGCAGCCGGTACACATTCTCCGTAATGCCGAAAAACGACATCACGCTGAACGCTCAATGGCTGCAGTTCTCTAATCTGCCGTCGGTGTTTATCAACCTCAAGGATTCCGGCGGCAACACCGTCCCTCTCAATTCCGTTAACAGGGAGGTCTATGTCGCCGGTACCGTCGACATAGATAATACCTCCGCCGCTTACGCGCTCAAGGCCTCGCCTATGGAGTTCAGGGGACGCGGAAACGGCTCGTGGGACGAAGCAAAAAAGGGCTATCGAATAAAATTTAGTAAAAAACAGACGCTTTTCGGACATCCGTCGTCTAAGCATTGGGTCATTTTGGCTTGTACGAACTTCGACGACAGAACTATGGCAAAAAACAGCACGGCTTTTAATATGGCGCGGGATATATTTACCGAAATAGAATATACGACGTCTACCGAATGGGTCGATATATATGTTAACGGAAGCTACAGAGGCGTATATTTGCTGTGCGAACAGGTGCGTGAGGACGAGAACAGAGTCGATATCGATTCCGAGTACGGCGTAAACGATACGGGTTATCTCATAGAATACGACGCATACGCCGCGGGTACGGAGGGTATAAACTATTTTACCGTTCCCGGCGTTAAATACCCCTTTACGGTAAAATCGCCCGACCCCGACGAGTATGCGGAGGCGGGCATAACGGCGACCGCGTTCAGAGCGCAGGTAAACTATATCAAAACCTACACGACAAATCTCATAAGCGCGGCGCTTGCAAAAAACTTCACCCGATTCAGCATGTATGCGGACGTAGCTTCGTTCGTTGACATGTATATACTGCACGAGCTTTTCAAAAACACCGATACGGGCTACAGCTCTTTCTTCATGTACAAGCGCGGGGGCGAGGGTGAAAAGCTCCATGCGGGACCGGCGTGGGATTTTGACGCGACGGCGGGGGCAAGCAGAGGCGACTCAAGCACAAGCGGGATATATGTCGCGGGCACGGTGCAGCAACACTCCGGAAACACCGTCAGCGAAATGTATATAAATCTCTATCAGGTCCCGGCTTTCAAAAGCGCGGTCGTCGCCCGTTGGAAAACGGTATCGCCGGATATAACGGAATTCGTTAACGCGCGGTTATCCGATACCTTTATCGCCGAGCACAAATTTGCGATGGGCAGGAACTTCGTCGTATGGCCGTCGGGTAACGCCGCTAATCAAGCCGCCGCCGAGGCCGCGTGGGAAAGCAACACAAGGGCGCTCCGCAAGTGGCTCTTAGACCGCACAATATGGCTGAACGGCGAGTGGAGGTAAGGCGCTCCGGGTTATCTCGGGTTTTTGGCGGCTTGCTTCCGGCGACGGTAAGCAAAACGCGGCGCCGGATTTACTTTTAGGTAAACATTTATCGGTATTTCTTCTTCTCTAAACGCAATTAAATCCAATTCACCGGAATAATTTTTACTTTATCGGTAAGCGATAATACCTTGCCGTAGGTGCAAATCAGCCCGCCGCTTCCGATTGCGACGGAAGGGAAAGCGGCTTCTAACAGTTTGAAAGCGGAAACGTCTCCCGCATTAGGGCTCGCCGTTTTTTTAATCTCAACGGGATAAAGCGTTCCGTCCTGATAAAACAAAATATCTACTTCCTCGGCTTTGTCGTTACGGAAAAAATATACCGGAGGCTCTTTGTCGGCGTTGTAATAGGATTTCAAAATCTCGCCTACAACGTATGTTTCAAACATTTGCCCGCTCATAGCGCCGTTTTGTAAGGTTTCGGGAGTAAGCCATTTGCAAAGATAGCTTGCAAGTCCCGTATCTAAAAAATACGCCTTAGGAGTTTTTACCGCCCGCGAGGTTATGTTGAGTGAGAACGGCCGTAATAAATAAACAATGTTAGACGCTTCTAAAACGGAAATCCATTTTTTAACCGTAGGCTCGCTAACGCCTATATCACGCGCCAACGACGCCATATTCAGAAGTTGTCCCGTTCTTGCGGCAAGAGCCGTCATAAAATTTACAAAATTAATGTTGCCGCCCACCTGTGAAAGCTTTTGCACGTCTCTTTCAACGTAGGTTCTTAAGTAATCGGCATAAAAACCCGCCCAATCAACGGACGCTTTTAAGTTAAGGCGCGGAAAAAAACCTCTGTGAATGCGGCTCCATAACGCCCGGCCGTCAAGCCCGGACGCCGGTTTTCTGTTTTCTAAAAACTCTTGCGTCGGAACAAACGGCATATTGAAATCCTCGCCGTCTATCTCGCGGGACGAAAGACCGAGCAAATTCAAAATAGCGATTCTTCCCGACAAGGTTTCGCTTACGCCTTGCATCAGCTCAAATTTCTGCGAGCCGGTCATAAAATAAAGCCCGTCCTCACTTTTTTTTCTGTCTATAATCATTTTTATCCCGCGAAAAAGCTCGGGGGCATACTGAATTTCGTCAATAAATATCGGCGGCTTATTGTCGCTCAGAAAGCCCTGCATATCCCGTTTAACCGAAGCGAGCAAAATCAGATCGTCTAATGTAAATTGCGGAATATCCCTGGCGGCGGAGTTTTCGAGCAACGTGAATTTTCCCACCTGCCTTGCGCCCGTTACCAAAACGGCCTGATACGTCTTAGCCCTTTCATGAACAATCCTTTCCATATGCCTTATTAAATACATACT
>JAITNT010000195.1 GCA_031290295.1 Clostridiales bacterium | reverse complement strand
CGAGGCCGTCTATATGAGCGGCGGCTGTGAAATCGTATTCGAGGGGGTAGTGTTGCTGTGAGTAATCAATTAGTGCTCGTTTTGGATTTCGGCGGGCAATACAAGGATTTAATCGCCCGCCGCATACGCGAGCTGGAGGTTTATTCCGAGATTATGCCGGGCAGTGTTTCCGCAAAAAAAATCAGCGACCTCCGACCGGCGGGCATTATACTTACCGGCGGTCCCCAAAGCGTCTATTCCGACGCCTCTATACCGTGCGATCCGCTCATTTTTGAGCTGGGCGTGCCGATACTGGGAATCTGCTACGGCATGCAGCAGATGTGCCACACGCTTAACGGAAACGTAGCCCCCGCAAAAAAAAGCGAATACGGCAAAACCGACGCCGTTATCGACACGGCGTCTAGGTTGTTTACCGCCGTCGACAAAAACAATCCCGTGCTTATGAGCCATACGGATTGCGTAACCGTTATGCCCTCGGGCTTCAGGAGTACGGCGGAAACCGCTAATTGCCCGATAGCCGCGTTTGAGAACGCCGACAAAAAGCTTTACGCCGTGCAGTTTCATCCCGAAACGGAAATCACCCGTTCGGGTATGCGGATAATGCGCAATTTCCTTTTCGATATTTGCGGCGTCGCGGGCGACTATAAGCTCGACGACTATCTCGACGAGCAAATAGCCGCCGTTCGCAGGCAGGTGGGCGGCGGCAAGGTAGTTCTCGGGCTTTCGGGCGGCGTGGACTCGGCGGTTTGCGCGGGCATTCTTTCTCTCGCAATACCTGGGCAGGTCGTTTGCATTCTTGTCGATCACGGTCTTATGCGCCTTAACGAGGGCGACGAGGTAGAGCGCGTGTTTTCGCGCCGCGACCTCAAATTTATCAGGGTTAACGCGGAAGAACGGTTTTTAAGTAAGCTAGAGGGCGTTACCTCGCCCGAGCGGAAACGTAAAATAATAGGCAGGGAATTCGTCGAGGTTTTTGTAGAGGAAGCGAAGAAAATCGGCGGCGTAGGGTTTTTGGCGCAGGGTACGATTTACCCCGATATTATCGAGTCCGGCGGCGGCAGTACCGCCACGATAAAAAGTCACCATAACGTAGGCGGTCTGCCTAAGCGTTTAGGACTGGGGCTTGTCGAACCGCTAAGGGGCTTGTTTAAGGACGAGGTGCGCAGGTTAGGCAAAAAGCTCGGACTGCCGGAGTCGATAGTTATGCGGCAGCCGTTCCCGGGACCCGGGCTTGCTATCCGCATAATCGGCAAAATAACCAAACAAAAGCTTGACGTTTTACGTCCCGCCGACGCTATAATTTGCGAGGAAATAGAAAAATGCGCGGTGCGTCCGAATCAATTTTTCGGGGTTTATACCGGCGTGAAGTCGGTAGGCGTTAAGGGCGACTTCCGCACCTACGACGCGGTTATCGCCGTCCGCGCGGTAACTACTACGGATTTTATGACCTGCGATTACACGCCGATACCGCACGAGGTTTTGAGCGTAATCTCGGCGAGGCTTACCAACGAGGTCGCGGGCGTGGGTCGCGTAGTGTTCGACATTACCGCCAAGCCGCCCTCTACGGTAGAGTGGGAATAGCACAAAAATTTACAGGGAGAGCAATTGTGAATATCAATAAAAATTATAAAAATCTTCAGGAAAATTATTTATTTGCCGAGGTTTCTTCGCGGGTCGCCGGATATAAGGCGGCGCACCCCGAGGCGGACGTTATCAGTTTGGGAATAGGCGACGTCACCAAGCCGCTCGCCCCGTCCGTAGTCTCCGCCCTAAAAGCCGCTTCCGACGAAATGGCTTCCGAAAAAGGCTTTCGCGGTTACGGTCCTTACGAGGGCTACGGCTTTCTTATAGACGCGGTCCGCGGCTATTATGCCGAACGCGGTATTACGCTCGGTAAGGACGAGGTTTTTGTAAGCGACGGCGCCAAGAACGAGTTAGGCTCGGTAATCGACATTTTCGATAAGGATAATACCGTACTGATAACCGACCCAGTTTATCCCGTTTATCTCGATTCCAACGTAATGAGCGGTCGCAAGATTATTTACGCGGCGGCGTCGGAAGCGAATAACTTCCTGCCTCTGCCGGATAGAAAGGTTAAATCCGATATAATCTACCTATGCTCGCCCAATAATCCCACGGGCGCGGTTTACACCAAGGAAATGCTCGGAGCGTGGGTGGACTACGCTAACGAAAACGACGCTGTAATCCTGTACGACGCCGCGTACGAGGCGTTTGTCACCGATAAGAGCCTGCCGCGCAGTATCTATGAAATCGACGGCGCAAGGACGTGCGCGATCGAGCTTTGCTCGCTGTCAAAAACGGCGGGCTTCACGGGCACGAGATGCGGCTATACCGTGTTCCCGTCCGCGCTGAAAAGAGAGGGCGTCACGCTGGGCAAAATGTGGCTTAGGAACCGTTCTACCAAGTTTAACGGCGTGTCATATATAATTCAAAGAGCCGCGGAAGCCGTCTTTACCCCCGCCGGGCGTCGGGAGTCCCAAGCCGACATAAGTTATTACCTGGACAACGCGCGCATTATTATGACCGCTCTGAGCGGCTTAAACGTCAAATACTGGGGCGGAATCAACGCGCCGTACATATGGCTGAAATGTCCCGGCGGCGAAAGCTCATGGTCGTTTTTCGACCGTTTGCTTAACGGTCTGCAGATAGTCGGCACTCCCGGCTCGGGCTTCGGAAAATGCGGCGAGGGCTACTTCCGCTTGACGGCCTTCGGTACGCGGGAGAGGGTCGCCGAGGCTTGTCAAAGGCTGAAGAAGCTATAACGTTTCTTAATCGACGCGAGTTTATTAACTAAGTTAAAAAAATCAAAAAAATTCAGGAGGATAAATTATCATGAAAGACAAGGTTCTGTACGAGGGCAAATCTAAAATCGTTTACGACTTCGATAAGGATACCTGCGTAATCCGTTTTAAGGATACCGCGACCGCCTTTAACGGCGAAAAGAAAGAGGAGCTTGCCGGTAAGGGCGAGCTTAACGCCGAAATATCCAATATAATTTATAAATATCTTACCGATAACGGTATAAAAACTCACCTTGTAGAAATACTTGATAAAACGAGCGTACGCGCCTACAAGGCGGAAATTCTCATGGTAGA
>JAITNT010000158.1 GCA_031290295.1 Clostridiales bacterium | reverse complement strand
CTTTGTCGACCGCATGAACGGCAGGGCGCGCGAGCTGGGCGCAGCCGACACAAATTTTGTCAATTGCACGGGCTTGCCCGCGCCGGGCGGCTACAGCTGCGCCCGCGACATAGCGGTGATGACGAGAGCGTTATTATCGCATCCGGACTATTACCGTTACAGCACGGTGTGGATGGAGGACATGCTGCACCCGGGCGGCCGCGTAACGGGGCTGACTAATACGAATAAGCTCGTAAGGTTTTACGAGGGCTGCGACGGCGGCAAAACGGGCTTTACCAACGAAGCGAAATTTTGTCTGTCCGCCACCGCAAAACGCAACGACCTGCGTTTGATATCGGTAGTTATCGGCGCGGACGACGGCAAGGTAAGGTTCGCGGAGGTGTCCAGACTGCTTAATTACGGCTTTGCAAATTATGAAAATAAGGTTTTGTTGCTCAAGGATCAAATATTAGAAACGCCCGCGCCCGTCAAAAACGGCAAAACAAAGGAAATCAGGCTGCGCGCCGCCGAGGAAATAGGCGTGTTCGGCGCGCGCGGAAAAGCCGCCGAGGGCGCGGAGGTCGTCCGGGAAATTCGCGATATAACCGCGCCTGTAAAGGCGGGCGAAATCGTCGGAAAAATCAAGGTAGTCCGGAACGGCTCGGTGATAGCCGAAACAAATATCGCCGCCGCCGAGGACGTCCAAAAGCGCGGCTACAAGGATATACTCAAAGACATGGTAGACAAAATGTAATAACAGAGCGAGCCGACCAAACGCTTATAGACCGACCAAACGCGAATGCGCGTTCACTCGCCGCCTGCGGCGGTTCGGTTCGCTTAATCCGATTCAGTCGGACTAAAAGAGGGGTCGCTCCGCAAAAATGCGCTATAGCTAGCGCTCCGCCTTAATTGTATTATCGCCGTTCACCCGTACAGATTGACATTGCGAGGAGCGTCAGCGACGTGGCAATCCAGTTTAACTTGTCCTCTTCCTCTCTCTTCGCCGCTAAGCCGCCCGGACGCGAATGCGCGCTCGCTCCGTCGCCTGCGGCGGCTTCGTCTCGCTTCTTCGCATTCGGGCGAACTTTTGCCGACCAAACGTGAATCGGCGCTACGACAAACCGCCCTCTACGGGCGGCTGTCTTGCTTAATCCGATTCAGTCGGACTTAAAGAGGTTTAGTCTATCCGGGTGTGTATAGGGTACACGTTACTCGCGTGGTCATTCCGCTCGCTTACGCTCGCTGCGACAGGGGTTTACGTTGTCTTTTTCTTCGGGGTCGCTCCGCAAAAATGCGATTTTGCCGCGCTCCGCTTTAATTGTATGACTCCGTGCCATCCGTACCCCATACAAATCAAACCTATCCATGTCAATGCTATCGCGCAGTCGAAACGTCTCTTCGCCGGGTTATTACGGTTTACTCGTATTGTACGGTATTAAGCTGCCATTGTCCTTAGCGAGGAGCGTTAGCGACGTGGCAATCCAGTTTTAACTTGCCCGCTTTTCACTTTCTTCGCCGTTTTTAACGCCCCGTACAATTCACTTGCCATTTCTTCCCGTGCCGCGCTTGTCCCGTATAAAAATCTATCAAAAAAGCCGCGGTACGCTCTGTACGGCGGCTCATTTTTTTAACTAAGTTAATTAATTATTTTTATTTATTATCGGCGTCGGAATTATCCTCTTTCGCCGCGTTCTCGCTTTCGGTTTGAACCTTCGCCGCGCCCGCTTTTATAGGCTTTCCGAATAGCTTTATGTGGATAATCTGCTTTTTATAGAGGATATACAGCGCGAGCATAATAAGCCCGCCCGCCAGAAGTAATACCGAAATAAACTGCGACGGCGTCAGTACGCCTATAGACGCGCCTCTGTTGTCCGCGCGCGCAAACTCGATAAAGAAACGGAAAAGCCCGTACCCGAACATGTAAATGAATAAAGAATAATCGATAAATTTAAGAGAGGGTATTATGAGAACCGCCAAAAACACCGCCTCGATAATGTTCGTGCCGAAATTCGCCTCGCCGTCGTGAAAATGAAAGAACATAAAGCCCTCGCCCTCGACGCCGTAGCAGCAACCCGCAAAGAAACAGCCTACGCGCCCCAACGCGTGCGCAACGAGAATGCATGGCGGCGCGAGCTTCAGAAGCAAGGGAAATTCGCGGCGAACCTCGGGCTTGGCTATAAGGAAAGCGACGACGAAGGTCACGGCGCCGCCTATTAGCCCGCCGTAGAACGTAACGCCGCTTGCGGTTTTGAACACGCCGCTCGTAAAGAACGTGCCGACCGCTTGAAAAAGCTCCTTTACAAGCCCCTTGTACAGCGCGTCAAAAAACGCCGCCGCCATCATGCCTACTACGATTGCGATAATTCCCGTATAAAAATAGTAGTTATACGCCTTGTTAGGCATTTTATATTTTTTGGTAAGCACATTGAATAATATAAGCGCGCCGACAACGCCTAACAGCAGCATCACCGTATATGTGGGTATTAAATTAAATAGCATCGGATACATAAGTATAAGGTAACATATAACAAAAAAAATGTCAATGATTGTTTTCGTTTGTTTATAAATATATTTTCTGTTATACTTAAAGCGGCATACGGAGGTTAACATGAAAGCAAAGGTAAAGACATTGGCTATAATCGGCGGCGGCGCGGGCGGACTGTTTGCGGCGGCGCTTTTGGTGGATTGCCAAAGCCTCATCGTCACAATTTTAGAAAAAACCTCGCGCACCGGCCGCAAAATTCTGATGTCCGGCAACGGCAGGTGCAACCTGTCCAACACGCTCGCCGACGCGAGCCGCTACGATAACGGCGCGTTTGCCGCCGCCGTGCTCGCAAACCTCGGTCCCGCCGAAACCTTAAGCACATTCGCAAGCTTCGGACTCGAAACCCGTACCGAGGGCGAGCGCGTTTATCCTTACGGCGAGACGGCGGCGAGCGTGCTGGACGTTCTGAGGAATAAGCTTACCTATTCGGTGATAGAAGAAAAATGCAATTTTAACTGCGTCGATATCCGCAAGACGGGCGACGGCTTCGTCGTAAAATCGGAGGACGGCGCGGAGCTGACGTTCGATTACGCCATACTTGCTTGCGGCAGCGGCGCGTCCGTGAAGGATTACGACGCGCTCGGGCTTGCCAAAAAATGCGGGCTAGGCATTGTAAAGCCTAATCCCGTGCTTGTGCCCCTGAGGACGGTAAACAATATCAAACAGCTTGCGGGGCTCCGCGCGGAGGCGCGCGTTTCGCTGTACGCCGAGGGCAAGCTTATAGAGACGCGCGACGGCGAGGTGCAATTCCGCGACGGCGCAATAAGCGGAATAGTTATTTTTGAGCTTTCGCATACGCTTATTACCAGGGTGGGGCATTTCAGACAAATTAAGCTCGTCATGGATTTTTATAAGGAAAAGACCGATACCGAGCTTGACGAAATGCTTACGGCGCGCCAAAGGCGCGGCGTCGAGCCTAAGGATTTGCTCACGGGCGTTTTTAACCGCAAGCTTGCGGAATACATCGTCAAGGACGCCGCCGGAAACGGCGAGCTTATCCGCAGAATCAAACGCAACGAATTCATTATAACCGACACGCTGGGCTTTTCGGAGGCGCAGGCGTCCTCGGGCGGAGTGTCGCTCGCGGGTATAGACCCCGACACCTGCCAAACCCCCGTGGACGGACTGTATTGCATCGGCGAAATGCTCGACGTAGCGGGGACGTGCGGCGGCTTCAATTTGCAATTCGCGTGGTCGTCGGCGTACGCGGCGGCGCGCAGCCTGCGCGGGAGAACCGAGGCTTGAAGCGCGTTAAGCTTACCGAATTTAAGGTTAAGCCCGACGATTTCGCGCGGCTTGACCGTGTTACCGCGGCGCGCCTGAAAATCGGGCTTGACGAAATAGATAATATCCGTATTATAAAAAAATCCATGGACGCGCGCGATAAGGGCGATATATTTTTCCTGCTGTCGCTTGCCGTAACCCTCAAAACCGATAAAGCCTTTGACGACAAAAACATTACGGAATACGCGGAAGAAGCGCCGTACGATGCTCCGAAGGCGAAAAAAGCCCTTAAAA
>JAITNT010000254.1 GCA_031290295.1 Clostridiales bacterium | reverse complement strand
AAAATGGCAAGACGCGAAGATATTATTAACAAAGACGGCGACTTAAAACGAAAACTTGTAGCTGTTAACAGAGTTACCAAGGTTGTCAAGGGCGGACGGAATATGCGGTTCTCGGCAGTAGTCGTCGTAGGCGACGAGAAAGGCTCCGTTGGAATTGGTACCGGCAAGGCGTCCGAGGTTCCGGAGGCAATTGAAAAGGCAGTAGCGCAGGCGAAGAAAAACATTATTACAATAGCGCTTTCGGGGACGACGATTCCCCACGAGGTAAAGGGCATTTTCGGTAAAGGCAACGTACTTATGATGCCTGCCGCCGAGGGTACCGGCGTTATCGCGGGCGGCAGCGTCCGCGCCGTCGTAGAGCTGGCGGGTATCAAGGATATAACGACAAAGTCTTACGGCTCGTCTAATCCGATTAACTGCGTAAAGGCGACCCTGGAGGGGTTGCGCGCGTTGCGTTCTCCCGAGCGCGTCGCGGCGTTGCGCGGTAAGACCGTCGACGAGATCATAGGTTAGGAGGATATAATGGCTAAGCAGACAGAGGCGGCAAAAAAGCTCAAGGTTACGTTAACCAAAAGCACGATAGCCGAACTTAAAAAGCATCAGCGCACGGTTGAAGCGCTCGGTCTTAGAAAAATCCGTTCGAGCGCGGTATTACCCGACAACGACGCGACGCGCGGAATGGTTTTTGTCGTTAAGCACATGGTTACCGTTGAGGAAATCGACGGTTCGGAGGTAGTTAAATGAAAATACAGGATTTAACTCCCGCACCGGGCGCCCGTAAAGCCTCTAAGAGATTAGGCAGGGGTATCGGGTCCGGCACGGGTAAAACGTCCGCCAAGGGTCACAAGGGTCAATGGGCCCGAAGCGGCGGCGGTGTCCGTCCGGGCTTTGAGGGCGGTCAAATGCCCCTTTCGAGGCGGCTTCCTAAGCGCGGGTTTACAAGTAATTTCCGTAAAATTTATTCAATCGTCAATATCGGCTCGTTAGAGGCTTTCGAGGACGGCGCGGCCGTCAACCTCGAGATCCTTGTGAACGCCGGCATCGTCGGCAAGGCGGAGCCTTACGGACTTAAGGTTTTGGGCAACGGAAAGCTGACTAAGAAGCTTAACGTTACCGCCGCTAAGTACACCGAGAGCGCAAAAAAAGCGATCGAAGAGGCAGGCGGGAACGCCGGGGTGGTAGAATAAAATGTTTGAGACGCTGAAGAACGCATTTAAGGTTAAAGATATACGCCGCAAACTCCTTATCACATTGTTTTTGCTGGTCGTTTTCCGTATAGGCAGTTGGTTGCCTATTCCGGGCGTAAAAGGCTCGTATTACGGTTCGGGAGTCGAGTTGATGCAGAATAACGCGTTGCTCGGGCTTATTTCCGCAATTTCGGGCGGCGCGCTTGCCACGGGCGCTTTTCTGTCGCTTGGTATCGCGCCTTACATCAATGCTTCGATTATATTTCAGCTTCTCGCCGTAGCTATTCCGTACCTCGAAAGGCTTTCTAAGCAGGGAGAGGAGGGCAAACGCAAGCTCAATCAGCTTACGCGTTACGGTACGCTCGTTCTCGCTCTGGCGCAGTCTATCGGCGTCGCTATTAATTGGAACACTCAAGGCTTTTTGATGACGGATTTATTCGGCGCGGGTACTAACCTGCCCTGGGTAGTCGGCACTTTCGTCGTCGTCATACTTGTTACCGGCTCGATGTTCGCAATGTGGCTCGGTGAAAAAATTACTGAGCTGGGCGTCGGCAACGGTATTTCCCTGCTTATCTTTGTGGGAATTATCGCGACGGCGGGACAGAGAATTATCATTACCTTTCAAGAGGTTTTCGGTATACAGAAGGCAAGCGGCGCGGCGCAGAATACCTTCGGCGACTCGGTATCCATAAACGCGATGTGGCAATTGATTATCTTCGCGATAATGGTTATCGTGATATTCTTGTTCATCATATTTATCGACCTCGCGGAGCGGCGAGTAACTATTCAGTACGCAAAGCAGGTCAAGGGACGAAAAATGTACGGCGGGCAATCCTCGCATATACCGATAAAGGTTAACGCTAACGGCGTTCTTCCGATAATCTTCTCGTCCGCGCTAACGTCGTTCCCGCAGGTTATATTCAGCTTTATCGGAACGGACATAGCGAGCGCGACCGGTTTTGTCGGGTTCTACCGCGATTACCTGATGCCCACCGGTCAATATAACTATCCTTACTTTATCATTACCGCGATACTTATCTTCCTGTTCTCGTTCTTCTACGCGCAAATACAGTTTAACCCCGAGGAGGTTTCGCGTAATATTCAGCAGTACGGCGGCTTTATACCGGGAATAAGACCGGGCAAGCCGACCACCGATTATCTGTCGAAGATTTCCAGAAGGCTGACCTTCTTCGGAGCGTTCTTTCTGGCGATAATCGCGCTGGTGCCGTCCATAATCTTTAAGGCTTTGTTACCGGGAAGCGTGCTTACCGACGCGTTCTCCGCGACGGGGTTACTGATCGTAGTAAGCATAGCGTTGGAGATTCAAAAGCAATTAGAGGGACAGCTTATGATGAAGCATTATAAGGGCTTCTTAAAGTAGGCGGCCGATGAAAAGAATAGTTCTTCTGGGCGCACCCGGTGCGGGCAAGGGTACGCAGGCGGCAAAAATTTCCGCCGAATATAAGCTTCCGCACATATCTACCGGCGATATCTTCCGCAAAAACATTAAGGAAGGGACGCCGATAGGTCTAAAAGCTAAAGGTTATATCGACAAGGGCGCGCTTGTGCCGGACGAGGTCACTATTGAAATCGTCCGCGCAAGACTACGGGAAACGGACTGTAAGAACGGTTGGCTGTTGGACGGGTTTCCCCGTACGGCGGCGCAGGCGGAGGCGCTCTCGAAGATAACCGCGGTAGATTTTGTTATCGATATCGACATAGCGTTGTCGAAGCTCATGGCAAGGCTTACCGGCCGCCGCGGTTGCTCCGCTTGCGGTGAGATATATCACATTTCAAGCCACGCTGGCGACGCCTGCGCTAAGTGCGGAGGGACGCTGATACAGCGCGCCGACGCCACGGAAGCGACGGTATCCAAGCGATTAGAGACCTACACCGCGCAAACGCTTCCGCTGATTGAATACTACCGGAATGCAGGGCTTCTGCGTTCCGTGGACGGCGACCGTAAGGTAGACGAGGTATTCGGCGCAATCGTTGAGGTCATAGGTCGGTGATTACTATCAAAACCGCCCGGGACGCGGAGCATATGCGCGCCGCCGGAGCCGTTGTCCCCGA
>JAITNT010000233.1 GCA_031290295.1 Clostridiales bacterium | reverse complement strand
ATCGACACTAACGACCGCATAGAGGCCGCCGGCGCGGATTTTTTCGATAAGGTTTACAACGGATTTCTGCTCGCCGCAAGGGAGTATGCGGAGCGCATCGTAATCGTGGAGGCGGGCGGTACCAAATTCGAGACGCAGGATAAAATCCGCGGAATTTTACGGGAACGGAAAATAATATGTTAGTCAAGTATGCCGACGCCGTAAGAAGAAGCCCGGCGTTCGGCGTATTAAGCGCGGATATAGCGGGCGGACGTCTTAATCATACCTATCTGTTCGTCACGGCGGACGAGGCGGCTAAGGAGTCGCTTATCAAGCTTACCGCGGCGGAGCTCTTTTGCGCGCGGCATCCGGCGTGCCTTAAATGCGCCGATTGTATCAGGGCGCTTTCGGGGGCGCATCCCGATTTGCACCGCTACCCCGAAAAGGGCGCGAAAATCGTCGTCGCCGATATCGACGCGCTTGTCGCCGATATATCCGTTATGTCATACTCCGGCGGTTGCCGCGTTTACGTTCTGGACAAAGCGGAAACAATGAATATTCAGGCGCAGAACAAGCTGCTAAAGACTCTGGAGGAAACGCCCGATAACGCCGTAATCCTCATATTCGCCGCCAACGATTCCTGTATGCTGCCTACGGTAAAATCGCGCGTACGTACTATAAGAATGGGCGCGTTCGCTTTCGAGGACATTTTGGCGGCGCTTCCCGAAAGGATCGAAAACCGGCGGAGCGCGGCGGAGCTTGCCCACGGCAGCTTTTTCTTAGCGGAAAAAATCGCATCCTCGCAGGCTTACCGCGAAATGGACGCGCTCGTATTCGATATGCTTTCAGCTATGACCTCCAGCCCGGCGATACTGCCGTATGCGAACAAGATTGCGGCTTACCGCGAGCTGATACCGGAGTTTTTGGGCTTTTTGGCGGCGGCTTGCGCCGATTTAATAAATTTTAAGTGCGGGGCGCAATATGTGTTGAATAAAACGCGGATAAATGATATAATAGTTATAGAGAAAAACTTTTCGATTAACGCGCTGTGCTTGATTTTGGATAAAATTAATCATTCGCTCGGTCGGCTGAACCTTTTCGGGAACGCCCAATCGGTTGTCGACGAACTGCTTTTCTATATTGTGGAGGTCAAAATTAAATGCCGATAGTGGTTGGAATAAGATTCAAAGCGGGCGGCCGCGTCTATTATTTTTCGCCCGAGGGAATAGAATTTGCCGAGGGCGACGGCGCGGTGGTGGAAACCTCGCGCGGCTTGGAATACGGGACGGTAGCCATGGCGCCTGCCGCCGTCGAGGAAAATACCGTCGTTCAGCCTCTGAAGCCCATAGTCCGCAAGGCTACCGAAAAGGACGTCGAGCAGGTCGCGCGCCTGGTCGCCAAAAAGGACGACGCCATGCGCGCCGTCGAGGAAAAAATCGCCAAGCATAATTTAGAAATGAAGCTTGTCGACGCGGAGTTTTCCTTTGACGGAAGCAAGGTAATTTTCTATTTTACGTCGGACTCGAGGGTGGACTTCCGCGAGCTTGTGCGGGACCTCGCATCCTACTTCCGAACCCGCATCGAGCTTAGGCAGATAGGTATCCGCGACGAATGCAAAATGCTCGGCGGCATCGCGCCATGCGGGCGCGTTTGCTGTTGCTCCGGTCATCTTCCCGACTTCAAACGCGTGTCTATCAAAATGGCGAAGAATCAGGGGCTTAGCCTTAACCCGACCAAAATCAGCGGGCTTTGCGGACGGCTCATGTGCTGTCTCGAATACGAGAACGAGCATTACGCGCAGATAGTCAAGAGAATGCCTAAGATAGGCAGCGAGGTAACCACGCCCGACGGCAAGGGAACGGTGGCTTATAACCATCTGCTCAAGGAAATAGTCCGCGTAAGAGTACCTATCAAGGACACCTTCGAGTTCAGGGAATATCCCTTAGCCGATATAAAAACTACGCGCACCTTGGCGGACGAGCTTGCCCGCGACAACGACAAAATCGACGCCGACATCAAAAAGCTGCTTGATTAGTTTTTTAACTATGTTAAAAAACTAACCGTCGGTATGCTGATTCACTTTATCTATGTTGTTTGAATTTTTTAACTAAGTTAAAAAATTCATAAATTAAGAGACCGTTTCACAAATTTGTGAAACGGTCTCTTGTAAGGTTTTCCCGCCTGTGCCGTCCGTCAATAACCATAACCTGTCTTGTGACAGGTGGGATTACCGCCCGCGCCGTCTGCCTTCCGCTGCTGTTATCACGAGGATAAGAGAATTTCTGCGGCCTGACATCTTGCGCGTGGACTAGAGTTCCCTTTTAATTCTTGAGGTTAATGGTCAAAAGCCGTAACGTACACCGCAGGAAAGGGGAAATTTCTTTCAACACATATAGTATACCACAAATAAATAAAAAATCAATACTTAAATAAAAAATTTTTTACTTTTTGCGAGAATCATGATACAATAGAGTCGTTATGGTAACTCTAATCAAAAAAGGCGGTTGCTTATGAAGCTGACGGTACTCGGTTGTATGGGCGGATATCCCGTCAAGGGAACGGGAACAAGCGCGTATCTTTATGAGAGCCGCGGGCAAAAAATACTTATCGACTGCGGCTCGAACGCGCTGTCCGAGCTGTCAAAATATATCCGTCCCGCCGACCTTGACGCGGCGCTGTTATCGCATCTGCATTCCGACCACTTTTCGGATATGCTTAATCTTCGCTATCTTCTCAAGGTCGAGGGCAGGACGCTCGACGTATATCTTCCTAAGGAGCAAACACCCGAATACGAGCTGCTTGCGGCGTGCCCTAACCTCGCTTTGCACGCCTACTCCGACGGCGATACCGTGTTAGGCGGCGTCACGGTGCGTGCCGCGCCCGCAATTCATTCCCGCGAGGGCGTGAGCATAAGCGTAGACGACGGCGCGGTAAGGCTTGTTTATTCGGGCGACACGGCGCTTAACGATAATTTGAGCAAGCTCTGCGAGGGCGCGGATTTGCTGCTATGCAACTGCGGAATACCCGCAAAATATCTTACCGGTCACTATCTTATGTCGGTAGAGGAGGGCGCGGCGCTGGCCCGTCTGGCGGGCGCTAGCCTGATAGTTACGCACATAAACGCCCGCCGCTCCCCAAAGAGCGCGGTCGCCGCGCTCATAAAAAAATACCCGTCCGATAAAATAATCCTCGCCAAAAAGGGCTTGACCGTAGAAATATAAGCCCGGAGCCGCGTTTTGCATTTTTTGCGGTGAGCGTTACGGGAGCAAAAAAAGCGCGCTAAAGCTCTATTATTTTGGTGGCGACGTTTTTTACAAAAGCGGCGTCGTGTTCTATAAAAAGCGCCGTGGGGGCGCAGGCAGATATCAGCTCCTCGATTTGCTTGCGGCTGATTATATCGATATAATTGAGCGGCTCGTCAAAAATATAAAGATGCGCCTTACGGCACAGCGCGGCGGCTATCAGCGCCTTTTTCTTTTGCCCGAGGGAATAGTCGGACATATCGAGGCTCAACTGCCCGTATGAGAAATTCAGCCGCCGCAGAATAGCGTTCAGCAGCGTTTTGTCAAGCTTGCGTTCGCTTGCAAAATCGTTCAACGAGCCGCGTAAGGTCCGCATATCCTGCGGGATATAGGATATAATCAGGGCGCTTCCGACGCCGAGCTCGCCCGTAAAGGTCATGCCCTCGGGCGCAAGCGGTTCACTTGCGCCGCCGATGATTTTTTGTTTATTCAAAATCAGTTTGATTATGCTCGATTTGCCCGAGCCGTTCTTGCCGATTAAGGCAACCCTGTCGCCGTTCGCCACCGTAAAGCTTATATTTTTGAAAATCTCACGCTCCGCCGTTCGCAAGCACATGTTTTTTGCCTCTACAAGCACGGTTTTTTTGTAAACGAGAGGGAATATTTTTAACGCTTCGGATTTTTCCGCGTCCTGCAGCAGTGCGGATTTTTCCTTCGCCTCGGCTTCGAGCCTGTTTTTAAGCACAGTCGACCGCTTCATCATCTTTGCCGCTTTGTGTCCGACATATCCCTTATCGGGCGCGCCGCGCTTGGATTTTTCTACGGCTTCCGCCCACTCCGCGGTTTGCCGCGCCGCCGATTTCAGGCGCGCAATATCCCGATTAAGCAGTCGGTTTTTTTGTTCATCCAGCGCGTCTTGATTTTGCTTGTTTTCGTACCACGTTGAGAAATTGCCTTTTACTACGTCTATGCCGGTGCGGTTAATCGAAACCACATGGTCTATGCAGGCGTCTAACAGCGCGGCGTCGTGCGAAACGAGCAAAAAACCGCTTTTTTTACACAGATAATTTTGCAAAAGAACGCGCGAGTACGCGTCGAGATGATTTGTGGGTTCGTCAATTAACAGATAGTTGGAGCCCTTGGCAAAAAGCACGCAAAGCAGCAGCTTCGTTTGCTCGCCCGGGCTGAGCGTGGAGAATATCCGGTACATTACGCCGTTTTCGGTAAGCATGGGGTCGAATTGATTAAGCTCTTTTTCCACGCGCCATATTTCCGCCGTCGGAAAGTTCTCGCCGATTACGTCGGTCACGGAGTTGTCGGGATTATTTACGGCGTAGGGGAAGAAATCAGTACGGGCGGCAATCGATACCGTGCCGGCGGCGGGGGTAAGGATACCGGCTAACAGGCGCAGCAGGGTAGTTTTGCCCGTGCCGTTTCTGCCGATAAGTCCGGTTTTCCAATCGGTGTCAAGCGTGACGGTAACGTCGGCGAGGATATTCTCCGTTGCGCCGTCATAACAAAAGGTCAGGTTAGATATATTAATTTTAGACATATTGTCCTCCTTACGCGTTTCACGCAAAAAAAGGGCAACATTGTTCAACGACCGCCGGAAAGTCAAGCATGACAAAATGTACGGAGTGGACAAACCGCGGGTTTATAGGAGCGGCGCTATTTGTCCACTCCAAAAATGTATCCGATTTTTGCTTATTTACCTCAAGCGAAAAAAGATTCTCAAAGCGCTCAACCCTCCGTATTTATAATTATATTTTAACAGCCTTTAGGAATACTGTCAAGTTTTTTCCCGGGCAAGCGCGTTTGCCCCGAATGAAATACAATAAAAACATCATAACGCTTGACACCGGGAGGGAAAGGGTATATATTAAACTAGTCTTATAACCTCAATCCGCGCGTATAAAGGCATCTTTTCGGTTTGGATTTTGTGAAAAATGCGCGGCAATAGCGACACTATTGCCTGTGCTTTTTCGCAAAACCGCCCTCAGCAAATCTGCTCTTTATCCGACGGTTTCGATTGTAGGACTAGTCTATTTTTGTAGTAGAATACTACGGAGGCGATGCCATATGTCGGAATCAGGAAGCAAAAAAACCGTCGAAAGCGGCGAACCGCAACAGACCCCGCAAAAGACCTCTTTTGCGGATAAGCTTAAAGGGCTGCCGGAAAGGTTCAGGAGCTTTGAAAAAAAGAAAAAACGAACCGCAGCCGTTATCGCCGGAATACTTATCCTGATAATCGGGCTGTCGTTGGGCTTGCCGCTCGGATTGAGAAGCGCGGGCGTAGTCGGCGCTCGCGGTTGGGACAGGGCGCTGGACGCTACCGCCGCGGAATTGGATAAGCAAAACTGGAACGTGACCATCAAATTCACTTATATGCACAAAAAAGGGCTTTCGGACGGTTCGATTGAAACGTTCTCAAGCATTGGGGAAATTTATGTCGTCGGAAACAAAATCAAACGTATAAATACTAATAACGAAGACCCAAGCATTGAAATGTATTATTTTTTTGAAAACGGAAGGTTCTATTATTACGGTTATGACCAAGCCGCGGAAAAATGGCAAAGAAGCGGACAAGGGGACGCCGAGAATTTTGAGGCATACAAGAAAAATATCAAGGACTGGTGCGTCCTTTCGCCGCTTAAGGGCGAGCGCGGCGTATTCGAGCGCAAGGACGGGGGGTACAAGCCCAAAGACGGCAATGGCGAGCATGTCGAGGAAATACTGAAGGATATGCTTGTCGGCGCGGATTTATTCGATTTTTTCATCTCGTTCAAAAACGGCAGGTTGCGCGATTACAGTTTTTACTCTAAGCTGACGGGCGACAATAATGCCTACGAGGAAACGTCATATGATTTCAAATATTCATTCGGCAAAACAAAGGTCACGCTTCCTACGGATTATGTTGAATAGGCTGATACGACGCAACGCGTAACGGGGTGAAAGAGGGGCAAGAGGGCAAGTTAAAACCGGATTGTCACGGCGCTAACGCGCCTCTGAATGACAGAGAGGTTAAGCGAATAATTGGTAAGCGGTGAAGAGGGTCTGGATTGCCACACGTCGGCTTCGCCTCGTTCGCAATGACAATAGAGGGCAAGTAATTGCAATGGGGCGATGAAAGCGGCGAAGAGATGTTTCGACTACGCTCAACATGACATGGGCTTGTTTGGTTTGTATGGCTGATTTGTCCGTATTGTATACGGTGTATAGCTAGAATAACTTTACCCGCACACAATGTAAATAAACAAAAATAATGTCATTCTGAGCAACGTCGAAGAATCTCTTCGCCGCTTGCTAAGACATTTTACTTGCCCTATTATTTGCCCACTCTATTCTATAGCGCGGTTTTGCGCAATAAAAATTGGTAAAATTTGGCAAAAAATATTTTACGATTTCTGTCAAAAACGCTTGCAAACGCATGTTCGGGTATGATATAATGCGGGTACGGTGGTTGACGAACGAACGTTTTGTTATGTTTAGGGACGTTACTCCGTGTGTACATTGACAACTGAATCACAAAACAGTTACGGGGGCGGTTCTATCGGCGCGCCCTCTCTCCGGGTATTTCCGGCGGTCGCTAGGCGGTGGCGGCACGGCGGGAAAGGGAGGGGAGAGAAAGCGGACAAATGAATGATTAGCAAGCGGCGAAGAATGGGGGTGGGTAAAGAGGATAAGTTATAACTGGATTGCCACGTCGCTGACGCTCCTCGCAATGACGGGAGAGGGCAAGTTAGAACCGGATTGCCACGTCGCTGACGCTCCTCGCTAAGGGCAATGGCGGTTTCTAAACGTACTGTGCGGGTATGCAGTAATAACCCGGATAAGACTATGCCGTTGAAGTCCGCCCGAATGCGATTAAGCGAGACGAAGCCGCCTGCAAGAAGCGGCTTGTCGCAGCGCCGATTCACGTTTGGTCGGATATTTAGAACGGGTTGCCGAGGATAATTGTGCTGATGATTTTGTACAGCGTGAAGCCTATTGCAAGGGTCGAGGAAATTATGGCGATAATTTTGCTGACCTTTTCGCGCTTGCGGCTGGCCTGAAACAGCTCGTACAGGTGCTCGTTGTTAATCTTGAGTATGTGAACCTGCTCCAGGAGGGCGCGGTTATTCTCTTTGATAGTGTCGATGTGGGAGAGCAGCAGTTTATTCTGCTCGTCGATATTGCCGAGCTGGTTTTCGATAGAGTTAAGAAAGTCCATTACGGCTTCCGTAGTGGTCACGCCCTTGCTGATTTCTTTAAGCTCCGGGTCGGAAATAACGCCGTCCGTAAGCTCGGGCGTTTTTAGTCCGCGCTTGCCGGAGGCGTAATTTACGAATCTGCGAAATAACGAGGTTTTTGTTTTTGCCGGCGCCGCCGATTCCTGCAGCTCCCGAACGTTAAGCTCCCGCAGGTTCGTTTCCGTATCATTACCGCTCATTTCATAAATTCCTTATTTATTATTTGTATTTTGATTATACCATATTTTACGGCGCAGGGGATATGTTTTAGCATAAAATTCTATAATAATTGCGTAAC
Source organism: Clostridiales bacterium (assembly GCA_031290295.1). Taxonomy (GTDB): domain Bacteria; phylum Bacillota; class Clostridia; order Christensenellales; family DUVY01; genus JAITNT01. Next base: position 2,003 of record JAITNT010000233.1, on the reverse strand, counting down.
GTCCGTATAACCGCGGTCGGGCTTTGTTTTGTTAAGGGGCGTTTTCAAATAAAAACGCAGAATAACGGCACATGAATCGGCGTATTTTGATTGATATCGTCGAAAAAATGCTGTATAATATTGTAAGAATACCCGAGAATAATACTAGCGAGGCGCACATAAATGGATAAACCTACCGTTCTTATTGTTGACGACGTTGAAATTAACCGCGAGATTTTATTTGAAATTTTGCAGGACAATTATAATACTATTCAAGCCGCTAACGGCTATGAGGCGGTCGAGGCCGTAATGGCTAACGCCGACAAGCTGTCGTGTATTTTGCTCGATATTATGATGCCCGAGCTTTCCGGTTACGACGTTATCAATATCCTGAAAAGCGGCGGCTTCATGCCGCGTATACCCGTAATCATTATTACCGCGGACAGCGGCGATTTGAACGAGGTCAAGGGGCTTAATTACGGCGCGTCCGACGTTTTGGGCAAGCCCTTTAATCCCGACGTGGTTAAATGCCGCGTCGCCGCGCAGGTAGAGCTGCAGCGTCACCGCAATAACCTCGAGGAGCTTGTCGCGTTCAACGTTTCTAAGGTAGAGCACATGCGAGATTCCATGTTGGAAATTATGGCGACCGTTATCGAGTACCGCAATGTCGAATCGGGACAGCACGTCAAGCGTACCAAAATCATGGGCGAGCAGCTTTTCGAGCTTTTGAGACGCTCGGGCAAGCTGTCCGCGGAGCTTACGGGGATAGATATTCCGAGCGCGGTCAAGGCTATTCCGTTGCACGATATAGGCAAAATCGGTATCCCCGATAACATTCTTCTCAAGCCGGGCAGGCTTTTGCCGGAGGAGTTCGAGGTTATCAAGAAGCACACGCTTCTCGGGACGGAAATCATAGATTCTCTCAAGGAATTTGAGGACAGCGATTATATAAGGTACTGCAGGGAGATTTGTTTGTACCACCATGAGCGTTGGGACGGCTTCGGCTATCCTACCGGCTTAAAGGGTAAGGATATTCCTATTACCGCCCGCGTTATGTCCGTCGTGGACGTTTATGACGCGCTTACAAGTCAGCGCGTTTATAAGCCTAGCATGACGCACCAAGCCGCGGTTGACCTTATAGTCGAGAACGCGGGCAAGCAATTCGACCCCGATATTATCAAGGTGTTTGCCGAGAGCAGCTTGGTATTCGATACTATTGTCAAGAATTATCAGGACGTCCACTTCGAGGTAATCTAATTATTAATGAATAAACTAATTATCGGCTACAACCGCCGAGAACGGGAAAGGTTAAGCAATATCCTGGACAGTACGGGCATTTCCCAGAGGGTTATAGAGTTCGGCGGGATAGGCAACCTTTTTGCCAATCGCAGTCTTTTGGTCGAGTTCGGCGAGCTTAGCGAGGCGCGGGGGCGCGATATTTGGGATTCCGACGTTCCGGCGGAAATGGAGCGTCTTGACGGCGGCGTCGTACGGACGGTAGTGTTCAGCCCTAAGCTGAATAAGTGGTTTCACTGCTTTACCTCTCAAATCGAATGGGACGGCATCAAGAACGCGTTCCTGGAGGCGTACGTCGATATAACCTCTGCGAAGCTTGCCGAGAAAAAAATGCGGTCGAACGACGCGCTTGTAAAATATATGAGCGATATGGCTTTTATTATCGGCGGCGAGCAAAAAATACTGCACATGAACAATACCGCTTCCGTGCTTACCGGATATTCGGAAAGGGAGCTTACTAAGCTCGGGCAGATTTTTGAAATAAACGACGCCGTGCTGAAGAGCGTGTCTTCAAGCGGAAGCACATGGCAGGGCAACGCGGAAATTAAAACTAAGGATAAGCGTACGCTTTCCGTGCTAGCCTCCGTTTTTACTATTCCGAGGACGAGCGAGGACGACGAAATCACTTACGGCGTGCTTATGCGCAATATCACCGAAAGCGCGCTCATTCAGAAATCGCTTAATATCCATCAAAAAATGCTTAACTCCGTCAATATGTTTATTATGGC
>JAITNT010000216.1 GCA_031290295.1 Clostridiales bacterium | reverse complement strand
GGTGAGTTGCCGCTACGCAAGCCGCATGGGTGAAATCGTTTCGGGCTATGAAATCCGTAACGACACGGTATTTTATGATTTCACCGTTCCGTTCGGTACGACGGCAAAGCTATGTTTGCCGCTTGATTTGACCGACATAAAAATTGACGGTAAGGATATTTCGGCTATAAATAAAGCCGACTATAAATACCTCGAACGGGACGTTTATATTTTCGGTTCGGGACGTTACCGACTGACTGCCGCATATTTTAAACGAGAGGCAAAAAGTATTATTCCACAATGAAACGGTTTTGTTGCTTAATCATATAAGCTATTTTAAACGATACGTTCTGTTCTTGTTTGCGCCCTCGGCGATAAGACTGCCCTCGGTTACGAGTTGAGTCAATAGTAACCTTGCCCGTTCTTGCCCGACGGACAATAATTCGGAGATTTGTTTTGCCGAAGCGCTCTTTTGAGTTACGATAAATTCAAGAATTTGTTTTGTTTGCGATAAAACGGGGATTTCCGCAGTCGTTATCCCAACTTCGGCTGAGTTTATCCCAACTTTATCTGTATTTATCGCAATTTCAGTCGCATTTGTCCCAACTTTATCGCAACTTTTTTTAAACGACAGGGATAAAATTGTGCGGTCGGGATTGCGCGTTTCGGTATATTGAGGTGTAATCCAATTTTCTTGCTCCCATACGGAAAAAATATTAGGAATACCGCTTCCGGCGCGTTCGCCGACATCAATCAGATTAAACATTTTGTGAACCACGGAATTTCGCGGGTCGGATATGCCGCCGCCTACGGCTTCGTTTAACGCGATACGGAAACCGCCGGGATTGGCAAACGTGATTTTATCACGAGCTTTTATTATGACCAAACCGCGGCTTCCGTAATAGTCGGCGTTTATAAGACAATTTGCGAGAGCCTCGCGCAACGCTTTGTGAACAGGGGTATCGTCAATTCGCGTAAAGCCGTCCGGCGCGAGCTTGAAAGGAACTTTAACTATATCCTGCGGCAGTTTATTTGCGACCTTGTAGTAGAAGTCGAACAGGTTTCCGCTCCATTCGCCGGAGCTCGATATTATTCTGTCCGTCCACCGTGTGCCTGCGTCATGGTGTTCTTGATAATCTAAAAAGTAAGAGCCGTATTCATTTAGGATTTCGTACTCATATCCGAACATCAAAAGACCGGCGGCGGTCGGGTGCAACACGCCGTCCGCGCCTTTTCCTATGGCGTTAAGTTTTTGCAGGAACTCAACGTCCGACAGACTTTCCCAAACGTGTTTCGGTCTGGTAATTCTAAAAACGTTGCGATAACTTTTGACGCTGCCGTAGTCAAAAACATCGAGAACCATTTTTTCAAGCACAAGTGAATCTTGTGTTTTTTCATAAGCGTCGCGCATCATAGCCGACACTTCTTCCTTTGTGCAATGGTAATCGCCGTCGCCGTTTCTACGGAAAGCGTGAAGGGGATTGTTGTCAAGATATATCGGTTTTTCGCGGCGGTCGGCGCGGGGGACAGTCATCACGATAATTTGCTTTCCGTCTACCGATTCAATAGAGATATGCCGCTCGGCAAGCAGATTGACGCTGATTTTGCATTGGTCGTGCAACGTACTCCAAATATTCTTTACTTGATTATCGGCGTCGGGAACGCCGATAACGCTCAATTTCCCGCCTTTTAGCTCTTCAATGCCGAGCAAAATGATACCGCCGTCGCTGTTTGCAAAAGCAGAGTATGACTCCCACATATTTTTAGGCAGACCGCCGACGGCTTTTTTTGCTTCAAGTCGGTTGTTTTCTCTGTATTGCGACAGGTTATTGAAATCAATCATGTAACGGTATCCTTTTTTATTGTCTTTAATATGTTAAGTATAACATAAAAACGTGAGCAAGTCAATTTTCACCTATAGAAAAACCCAAAAAGTTTTTTGTGTAAAACGCATTCACCGCTCAAAATTGAGCGGTGAAAATTTGCTTTGTATATGTAAAAGTGATATAATACCTATACGGAACGCAAAGTTCTATATAAGGAGAAAAAACATTATGCAACATAAGGACATGGAATTACTCGAGCGCATAAGGGATTTTATTATTCAGTATCAGGCGCGGGAGGGACGGTCGCCGTCGTACCGCGCGGTTATGCGCGATTTTAGGCTTGTATTTTGCAATACGCATAAAGTTTACCATATGGAAAAGCCGGTAATGGGATAATTAAATATACCAAAAACGCAAAATGGTATATTATAATATACCAAATGAGATTTCCTCGCCGTATTCGTTGCATAGAGCGTTTGCTACGCAAGAATATTGTTCTCCGACAGGTGACCAAGGTTTTGACCGACAATCGGGGTCGCCAAATAAAAAAGGAGCAACAATATATGGAGTATCTCAGAAAAATCGACACGGAACGAGCGAGGCAGGGGCTAAGCATTTCAGAACTTGCCTACAAGGCGGGAGTTGCCGACATAACGCTAAAAAAGCTATTCAGCGGCAAAAGCAAAAACACTACCGTAGATACGGTATTCGTCCTTTGCGACGCGCTCGAACTCTCGGCGGCGAGCATTTTCACAACGGAGGGCGAGTTCGTTATGACGGTAGGCGCGGAGGACATGAAACTGCTCGAAGCGATACGCAAAGTTTCGCCACTCGGCAAGAAAACCTTACTTGATTTAATGCTCTTACTGATACAATAAAGTTTTGCGACCTTCATTGCGGACTTGCCTTATTTTGTTGTAAAATTCGCTTAAATTATGCCGTATTTAAGCAAAACATAAGGTAAAGGACTAAATTCAAGGTCGCAATGAACATCGCAATCAAGGTCGCAAAGAAGTTTGCAAATTTTGACAGCGCAAAAATACAACAAGCCTGCGAGATGGATTTCACGCGGGCGTTTTGGCGTGGAAGTTTTAACTTTTCCGGGTTCACAAAAACGTTCCAAGAGAGAAAGAGAAACGGCAGAGGGCTCGCTTTTTTTGATTTCAACTTATCGTAGTATAGTTTTTTGTGAGAAAGCGGAGGTTTGCGCAATAAAAC
>JAITNT010000173.1 GCA_031290295.1 Clostridiales bacterium | reverse complement strand
TAGGAATCCGGTTTAATTTTATCCTCTTTCCTTTTCGGGTTACCGCCATGCAGCAGGCGGTTTCTAGATTGCCACGCTTCGCTCGCAATGACAACCACTGTTTGTCCGCCAGTACCCATATACAATCAAAACCCTATCCGTCCTTAGCGAGGCGCGATAGCGCCGTGGCAATCTAGTTCAAGTTGCCCGCTTTCCCTCACTTCCCGCGTGCTAAGGCATTCTCTTGCCCTCCTACCCTTGTCACATCAAACAAAACCTTTAGGTTTTTATTCACCGTAATTTACCGATTTGTTTAGACATACGAACCTTGGCGACGGACTTCGATACCGTGCGGACAAGCACGATTATAAACCCCTGAATGATGAAGAAATAGAAGATTAAGAACCGCCACAGCGTTACGCCCCAAAAGAGCATTCCGAGGGGGGCGAGCAGCTCCTTGAAAATAATATAAAACGTACCCTCCGACGCGCCCGCGCCGCCCGGCGACGGGAGTATCGCCACCATAAAATGAATGGCGACCATTTGGGAGAAAACGCCCTTTAACGCGCCGACCTCCACCCCGCAGGCGAGCATAACGGTACACGGTATCCAAAAATACAGGAAAAACTGCAAAATAGAGAACGCAAAGCCGATTATTATCGCCGGAATATTCTTGCTTACGGATGTAACGGCGACCTTGTAATCGTCCAAAAATTTGTGCGTTTTTGCCGCGGTTTTGTCATAGTCCCTGATTAAGCGCAGTTTTTTGAGCATGCGCAAAAATATATCGACCATTTTTCGCGCGGTTTTTTCCTTCAGGGTCAAAATCAATATCATTATCGGCACCGCCGCAAAAAAGACGTAGCCTATCCACATGATGACGGTAGTCCATATCGGCGTGGTTTCCTCTAAGGACGCGAACACTAAGAACGTGGGCGCCGCCAGAACGAAGGACATTTGTTGAATAAAGAAGGTCGCCAGAACCGTGGAGAGCGCGGCTCCGCCGGACATTTTTTGAGACAGGTAATGTATTTGGAACGGCTGACCGCCCGCCCCGAACGGCGTAATGTTATCGTAGTATCTGCCGATCGCGCCTGCCTTGTAGGCGACGAACGGCCGGAATCTCTTGGTGGAGGAATACGACATCGCCAGAACCTTGCCCATATCGCAAAGGGCGAACACGATAAGCATAAGCACGGCGAACAGCAGCCACATCCGGTTGTCTATGACCTGTTGCGCCGCCGCCGCAAAGGTCACCTTGTCGGTATTGTCCGACGACCCGCCGAATTCGCTTATAGCTATCCACGCGATTATGCCCGCGCTCAACAGCAAAAACAGGACGTTGACAAGCACCTTAAAAGCGGCTTTGCTCCCCGCCTTTTTTTGCTCCCCGCCGACGTCGGGCGCGACCTTCGGTTCGTCGGTAATACCGGCGGTCAGCGCCGCCGTTTCTACCGGAAATTGCTCCCGCTTTTCGCCGGTTATATTATCCTCTTCGCCCTTGCCGTCAATCATAAAAACGCATACAACTCCATTATGTTCAGTCAAGTATAGCATTTTTTACGGCGGTCGGCAATGGTTTTGTGTTCTTTTTTGCCGGTGCGGCAAAAAAGGATAAAAACCGCAGACAAAAAAGGCAAAGAGGGTCTGGATTCCTACGACGCTAACGCGCCTCTGAATGACAGAGAGGGCAAGAAAATTTATATATGGGGCGTTGAAAGCGGCGAAGAGGGTCTGGATTGCCACGCTGCGCTCGCAATGACAGATAGAGTTTAATTGTATGGGGGCGTGTAGACAAGCTTGCGGTTGTCATTGTATGGGGTTACGGGTATACGAGAACAGCGGTTGTCCTTTTAGGGACGACCGCCCCCGGTCGCCCGCATATGCTATTATTCAGCGTTTGGTCGGTATCGCCCGGGCGGCTTATTCACGTTTGGTCGGTTTCCTTGCGGACGGCGGAAACGGATTTGGTTATCGCGGCGGCAAGGGTGATTATCAGGCCTTGCAGAATCAGGAAGTAGAACGTTAACAGCCGCCACAGTAGAACGCCCCAGAACATGAAGCCGCCCGCGAGCACGCCCTTGAATACGTAGTAAAAGGTGGCTTCCGAGGCTCCGGAATTTCCGGGCGACGGCACTATCGATACGGTGAAGAAAATCGCGACCATTTGAGAGAAAAGCCCGCCTAACGCGGAGCTTTCCACGCCGCAGGTGCGCATTACCATGTAGGGAACGCCGAAGTACAGCGCGAAATGCGCGAACGACAGCATAAAGGCGACGGTAAGCGTTACCGGGCTTCTGAAGACCGCGCGCGCCGCTTCCCGATAATCGCCGAGCGAGAGCCTTATTTTGTCCGAGGTTTTTTGGTAATCCTTAAGCAGGCGCATTTTTTTCATCAGGCGCAGGGCCGCGTTGACTATGCTCATAGCCGCTTTTTCACGGACGGTGAGGCACAGAATCAGAACGGGAACAGCCGCGAACAGCGCGTACCCTATCCACATCGCCGCCGCCGTCCACGCCTGCGTCTGCCCGCGCACGGTAAGGGTTATCAAAAAAACGGGCGCGGCGATAACGTACGCGAGCTGTTGGGTGAAGAAGTTCATAAACGTAATCGAAAGCGCCGCGCCGGGCTTCACCCCTTTTTTGATAAGATAATGCACCTGAAAGGGCTGACCGCCGCTTCCTAAGGGCGTTATACCGTCGTAGTACCGTCCGAGCGCGCCCGTCTTGTAGGCGGCGAAGGGACTGATTTTTTCCTTCGTTTCGCAGGAGAGCATGAGGATTTTGAGGGTGTCGCAAAGCGTCAAGCCCGCAACCATGGCGACGGCGACCAAAAGATAGCCAAAGCGTCCCTTGATAACCCCGTATACCTCGGAAAACGCCGCCCTGCTCCCGTCCGCCGCCGAGCCGCCGAACTCGTTAGACGCGATCAACGCGATCACGCTCACGCTGATCAGCAGAAATAACACGTTGAACGCTATCTTAAAGGCGGCGTTGCGGCGCGGCCGCTTATGCGCGGCAAGCGGGTCTGCAGCGGGCGCGGCCGTAAAGGTAAGCTCGGCGGCGGCTTCCGTCTTGACGTCCCGCGCCGACCGCGCTTCGGGCTTAGGTATTTTGTTTTTGCCCAGCATCGGCGTAAAAACCTCCTCCGCGCTCGGAAACCGCCGGCTTCAGTCCGCAGTTTCCGAGATCACACACTACTTATGATACACATGCGTTAAATATTTATACCGCAATAA
>JAITNT010000289.1 GCA_031290295.1 Clostridiales bacterium | reverse complement strand
TGGTTGGGGAAAGCCGCCGCAGACGGACACCAAAAGGCTTGCTACGTTTTGGCGCTCTGCTATAAGAACGGGACAGGCGTTGAAAAGGACGAGGCGTTAGCCGCCACGTGGCTCAGAAGAGCCTTCGGCAAAAATAGTTAAAGCGACGGAGGGAAGACGGTATGTATATTTTTAAGGACGCATTCGGGCGGCATAGAGAGGACAAAGAAATCTTTATGGGCTTTGGCTTAAAGCATAAGGATAATGTTTCGAGGTACTATGTTAGTCCGCGCAACGAGGAAAGCGATAGTACCTTTATCGCTCAAGAAATTGGCGAGGGCGTAAATCTTTTGCTTGACGCTATTCAAGAAACAAGAGCCAAGCAAGACGAGCGAAGCAACATTTGGCAGGACTACGGACCCGTCGATTATTCTTACACCGAAATATATCCGTCGGCTAAATGGTTTGACGCTTGCGTAATAGACGACAGGATAAAAAGCTACAAGATAATTGCCGAGAAGTATTCGAGTGAAACTGACGGCGGTTTTATGGCTTATTCACGCAGAATAAAAATCGGTTGTTACGGTGAGGACGGGAAGCTGTTGCCGGAAACAAAGCAGAGTTTTCAGAAATATGCTTGTGTGCTCCCAATTTTTGCTTTGCTTGCGGCGTCGTTTGACGAAACCTGCTTAAGCGGAGAAATCGGGGACTTTGCCACTATGGCAGAAGGATATTTTTTCAAGCCTACGGTGGAGAATTTTGTGAAGTATTGCGAGGAATTTTATCAAGTACACAAAGACCGCGATTATTACATTGAATACGTCGAAGTGAAAAATAAAAGCAATTTGAGTGAAATGACAAGTATGTTTTCGTTTTATGCTTGGGTAGACGATGCCACGGCACATGGAGATTTATATGAGGCAATAACGGTAAAGAAATTTGATGTGAATGAGTTCTCTAGCGAGTATATCAGTTTTATTCCAAAACTGCCGCGTGAGCTTATTATGGATAGGGAATTAAAACCCATAGCGAATGCGCTTCAAAGCGGCGACTGCATATCTTTTTTGCAACACGGCGCGTCAGGGACGGGTAAGACGATAAACTGCAAATTGATTTGTGCGGCGATAGGGCTTCCGATAATGGAAACGATTAACTGCTCCGAAAACTTAGACGAATTTGCTCTCGGTAAATTTATTCCGACCAAGAATGGAATTGAATTTGCCGAAAGCTATGTTACAAAGGCTATAAGATACGGCGGCGCGGTGGTGTTTGAGGAAATAAACTTTGCCAAGCCGCAATACTTAGCGTTTCTCAATTCTCTTCTTGACGACAACGGCTTTGTGCGCCTCGATAATAACGAGGTAGTGAGGCGGCATAAGAGCTTCCGCTTTTTTGCCACTATGAATTTTGGCTATTACGGCACGAAGGAACTTAACCAGGCACTATACAATAGGTTTCAGCTTATAAAGAAAATACACAGTATTGACGACGCTAAGATTAAAAATATGCTACTCGCGAGGATGCCGTCATGCGAAAAGCATATCGGAAAAATGCTGAAGGTTTACCGCAAAATAGCGGACAAAATCAAAAAAGAGGAACTCGATTATGTAATTTCGCCGCGTAATCTTGAGTCGTGGGCAAAGCTCGCCGCGCAAATAGGCTTTGTCGAGGCGGCAGATACTACAATTATTCAAATTTCAAAGGGCGACGAGGAAATGGAAAGAACTGTAAGAAAGCTAGTCGGTTCTTTCGTGTGGGAGTGATATGGTAAGCTCGGTTAAAAATCCCATAAAAACTTTTTTAAGCGAGGTTAGCCGCGCGGCGGAGGAAGATTATCTGCGCGTACTTACCTCTTGCTTCGGTTTGAATTTGTTTTTTGCTCGCGGAAACGAGGCTTTTACCGACGGGATAAATATTATAGTTGACCCCGAATGGGGCGGCATATACAAAGAAAAAGAGGTGCTGAAAAAATCTTGTGTTCACGGCGGGCTTCCAAAATATCTATTAGCCGATGAATATGCGGCGATAAAATTTATCGCAAGGGGTTTGGACCTGCACGAAGCGTATCATGTGCTTTACACGCGGTTTGACCTTATTCGGGAGCTTGCAAAGGATAAACGAGCGGATACTTTATACCGCAAAAAACTTTTGCTTGAAATCAATAATTTAATCGAGGATGCGTTTATTGAAAACGCGGGCACGACCGAATTTGATAATACGGGCGATTATTTAAGGGTTCTGAATGCCGCATTATTCTTTTGGGGACAGACGGATAAAGCAAACAAGAAGGAAAACTTGTCGAGAAAAAAGCAGGCGGAGGAACAAATCTACTCGGAACAGGACAAGGAAACGCAAAGAAAACTCGATTTTATCAATAGGTTTTTATATATCGCGTATGTGGAACTGAAATGCGGCGCGAGGGTTGAAAAAATCGGGTGGAAGGCGATAGCGAATTTATACGGCAAGGCAAAGCTATTATTTTCGGCGGCGGCGGTCGAATGCGACCCCGTAAAGCGCATTGATTATTCGCGCAAAATATTTGACTTGCTTAAAAAGCGGTTGCCTGACATTAGCGACGAGCAGTATGAAAAGTTTATGGGGTACGGCACTCCATCAATACCGAAAATTCCATTTGTAAATGCTAAAACGCATAATGGCATAAAGAAAAGCCCTTCGCTTGAACCGTCAAAGAAAATCCCGCAAAAGGCTATTCCGCTTTATAATAGCGAAAACCCGGGCAAGGGCGAGAACGAATCGTCGCATCCCGATAAGTTGATTGTTTACCTCACGCCGCATTGTTCGGCGGAGGAAAGCGGGGAAGTGCAAAAGCTAATAAAGGAATTTATAGAGCAGGGCAAGGAAATAGAATACGTTGTTATTGACGACGGCTATGAGATTAAGCACGATGGACACGGCTTGCATGAAAGAATAATTTTGACGGAGCGAAAATATCCGTCAAGCCATGACGGCGAGGCGGAATACAAGACGATTGTGCGCCAAAACGCATTGCTGATAAAAAAATTCAAAAGACGGTTTTATCGGGAACTTGCGCGGACTGATTTTATCAGGACGGAAAAATTGACGGTTGGGCAGTCAATAATGTCAAATCGCCTGTGGGATATGAAGGGGCGGTTTTGGATCAAGAACGCGCAAGAGGATATTTTGCCCGAGCTTGCTGTAATGCTTTTTATCGACGGCTCGGGTTCTATGTTGGGCGCAAAACGGGCTAACGCGATATTTGCGGCGACGGTACTTTGCGAGGTTCTAGAGAAAAACGGCGTGGCTTTTGCCGTCGTAGAGCATAGAGCTGGTTATAGAAGAAACAATGTCGATGTCAATGTTCTGCGTCCGTTTAAGGCAAAACCACAGGATAAATACAACATTGTTAAGTATCGGGCAAGCGGCGGAACGAGGGACGGAATGACGCTTCTTTGGGCAAGAGATTACTTCAAAAAGAATGCCTATATTGAAAGGAAGTTGTTAATATCGATAACCGACGGCGTGCCGTGTGATACGAATTACGCGCCGCCCGTTTCTTTGCGGGACACCCGCAACTCGGTAGCCGTGCTTAAAAAGGCTGGGATAGAAACGGTCGCCCTCGCACTTGTTGGCGATAGGTATGAGTTGGATGCAATAAGAACGATATACGACAACATTGTGCTTTGCGGGAATGCCGACGAACTTCCCGCAAAGCTAATGGATGTTGTGGGCAGAGTTTTGGAATAGATATGGAAAGGGGAGCAATATGCAAATAAGCAAAGAAACAATCGAAAACTGAATATTTGGCTTGACTATCGGCGATGCGCTCGGCGTTCCGTATGAGCTTTGTAGGCGAGAAGAAATAGCAAAATCGCCCTGTGTTGATATGGTGGGACACGGGGCATATAACAAGCCCGCTGGAACTTGGTCGGATGATACGAGCATGACGCTTGCTTTAATGGACGGAATCGCCTTGTGCAGACGATACTGCGAAATGGCCGTTCCGCGAAAGCGTAATTACGGTGGCAAGCGAAATGAATAGCCAAAAGTTAGAAGCTTTAATCGCCTGCGCTTGTCTAATTTTTTTGCTTTGTCACAAAGCGGAACAAAAAAAGCAACGGGTATGTTGTGGACGCCTTGGAGGCTGCGCTTTGGTGTTTAGGCAATACGACAAGCTATAAGGATTGTGTCCTCGCCGCCATGAATCTAGTCGGTGACACGGACACAGTCGCGGCAGTGGCGGGAAGCCTCGCCGGACTAATTTGCGGCATGGGCGCAATACCCAAGGCATTGATAGAAACACTGCGCGGCCACTCTAACGGCAATTTTAACTGAGAGAGGCCCGCCCGTACAGGAAATTACCCGCCGTCCGCTAAGGGGCGACCGCAGGGCAAACGCATTTTCAAACGTTTGCCACGGTTAAACAAAAAATCCCTCGCCGGCGGAGCGAGCCCGCGTTTTGCTCCGGGGTATAGTACCCTTTATTCCGGCATATAATATAAGACATGAAGGAACAAAATCCGCATAAAATAACCGCGCCCTCGGCAATTTCCGCCTCGCCCGAAGGGAAGAAAAACAAAGGGCTTGCGCTGATGATTTTTAACGAGGCGATGTGCTTTGCCATGTTGATTTTGTGCACGGTATTTACCGCGGGATTTCCGCTGTATTTAAGAATTATCATATATACCGTACTCGCCGCCTTGATTTTTTTGGGCGTGCTTTTACCGTTGAAGGGGCGCGTCGCGGCGTTTAAGTTCACGGTAACGGCGGACATATCCGCATTGCTCATTCTGATATCGTATATTATTTTAGACGCGTACGGCGTTTTTCAGGATTTAAGCAACATCGAGCTGATAAAAAGCTTTATTCTTTCGACCGGACCGTGGGGTAAGGTCGTTTTTATTCTGCTGACTATTCTGCAAACCGTCGTCTTGCCTATACCGGCGTTGGTAGTGTCTTTGGTAGGAACGGCGCTTTACGGACGCTTAGAGGGCTTCATTTATTGTACCGTCGGCGTCATGATAGGCACGGTCATTTGCTTTTATATAGGCAGGCTTTTCGGTCCGAAAATTGTAAACTGGATAGTCGGCGAGGAAAAAACAACCAAATACCGCGATATTCTTAACAACAAGGGCAGATTCGTTTTTATACTCATGATGCTTTTCCCCGCTTTTCCCGACGACATTCTGTGTATGGTGGCGGGGCTTACTACCATGAAATTCGGCTATTTTTTTATCGTCACATTGCTAACGCGCCCGGTGATGCTGGCTTTTTACAGCTTTTTCGGGACGGGAGAGGTGATACCGTTCGGAGGGTGGGGCATATGGGTTTGGATAGCCGCGTTTATCGCGGCGGCGGCGCTGTTCGTACTGCTTACAAAATATCAGGAAAAGCTCGTCGAGCTGTTCGATAAAGGCGCAAAACGGCGCAAGGAGCACGGCTTCGCGCATAAGGATAAACCCGAGCTGTGATATCGGCATTCTCCCGTGTTCGCGCTTGGATTTCGCGGCAAAACGCGTATAACGCACCCGTTTACGGACGCTTATTCCATCCGATAAGGGCGGCCTATTGCGCCGCAAATATTTTTGACTTGTACAGATAGCCGAATATTATGCTTGACAGCAAAAAGTTCGTCAAAAGAATTATAGGTAAAACTATTCTGATTAAATGTTCGGCGGTCATAAAGATGTTTTTATCGATCCAAATATTTATAGCTACGGTAAGTATAGAGCATAAAAGAAAGGCGAAAAACTTATAGACAAGGGTTGTCCCAGGCGAGAAGTCGACGCGTTTTTTATACGCGGGCGCGGCGAGGAATAAGCCGCCCGCAATGATAACAAGCGCGATCGCCGCGCTGATTCCCGCAATATAAAGCGCGCCCGCGTCCGAACCGTTTTGCAGTACCAGATTAACTATCAAAAAGGTTATAAGCACCTCCACAAGCATGATTGCCGCGGTAATAGTATACTGCACGAACCTAAGCTTGTTGGAGTAAATATAATACTTTGAATTATAATCCGACAGCGAACGCTTATCGTGAGGCTTGATAACGTATTCTGGCGAGGTAAGCGCGGGTTGTTGCGCCGTCGCGGCGACCGTTTGGGGCGGTTGGTCGTTCCGTATCAGCCTGCCCAATATTTTTTTGTATTCCTTGTCCGCAAAATCGTCCGAAACGGACGGCGAGCCTTGTCCCTCATAAGCGTACCGCGCCTGAAGCACAGGCTCGGCGGGCTGTGCGGTTTGATAATAAGCGGGCTCGGGCTGTTGTTGCGCCTGTTGCGGTTGTTGCTGTTGCAACGGTTGTTGCGGCGGTTGCGCCGCAAAAGCGGGTTGGCTTTCCGCGGCTTGAGGCGCGAAAAATTCGTTCACGGTATTATCGGCGGCGGGCTTGTAATCGTTAGGCAACGCCTCAACCGGCGTTTCGTCATAAATAGAAGTATTTCTGCGGATATTCAAGCCCTTGACCTCCTCGGCTGGGGCGGCGGCTTCCTGCGCGGCTTTTTCCGCGGCGGCTTCCTCCGAACGCCGATAGAGTATTTCCGCCGCGGCAACGTGCTCGCGCCGCAGCTTTTCAATATCGACGGCGGCGACCTCCTCGGTTCTGCTTGTGCGCGCCGAGTTTACCACCGTTTCGCTGTCGTTGATTTCGGTATAGCTTCTGTTAATAACGGTCGTTTGTTCAAATATTCCCCGATTAGCGCTGCTTAGCGTGGCGGCGGCTTCCTCGTACGCTTCCTTTGCCGGATTCGCTTGCGTATCGTTTACGGCGTTGTATTCGCTTTCTTCTTCAACGGCATCGACTTCCGAACCGAAATCCTCAAGGCTGTAAACGGGCGCCGCCGGAGCGCGCTGCTCGGGAGCGGTTTGATTGAGAATAAGAGAGGCGTACGAGTTATCGTTAACGGCTTGAAAGCGTTGACGTATCCTTGAAAAATAATCCGCCGCATTCGGATCGTATTCGGCCGCCGCGGGTTGCTCTGTTTCCGCCGGGACTGCCGCCGCGGGTTTCTCTATTGCCGCCGGAGCTGCGGAGGAGGGCGGCTCGGCAGCCCGTTGCGGTTGCTCGGACGCGGGGCGTTCCGTTATCGTTTCGGGCTCCTCGGCGTATTCGGTATTTACTCCGTCATAGCCCTCCGCATAAAGCACGTCTGTTTTGGTATCGACATTACTGCCGTCGTTGCCGTAATCCTCAAAAGCCCGTTCCGCGTCCTCCGAGGCTTCCGAAAAATTAGCCCCGGAAGCTTGCTTGCGGTCATACTCCGATAAAATATCGTTAGTTTCGGTATAAACGGTCGTCGTATTCTCGGCAAGCTCATTAATTAAGGTGCGGTTGATTATTTCCTCGTCGACCGTATTTATGACGGTGTGCGTATGCGTTTCCGATGTGTCCTCGTCTACAATTACGGACGAGTAAGACGCCGCGCTTTTTTTCACCGCCGTTCCGCGGTTGCGCCGCTCGCCGTCCATAGGCGGAAGCGCGTTCAGGTCGAATTCTCTGTCGGAAACGAGCCTGTCGATTACCGTGCGCGTGTATTCCCACTCCGTTTGATTTTTGACGAAAATATCCCGACCTTTAGGCGTGAGCGAATAATATTTGCGCCTGCCGCCGAGAGTTTTTGTGCCCCAGTAGGCGGAAATATATTCTTGATCCTCAAGACGCTTAAGACAGCTGTATAAGGTCGGTTGCTTGAGAATATATTGACCGCTGGAACGAAATTCGATTTCCTTGCAAATTTCATAACCGTAACGGTCGCCTTCGAATAACGCCTTTAGAATAATGGTGTTGACGTTTCCTCTTATAAGATCGCTGTGTATACTTGTTATCATATATTACCGCCGTAGATTTTATATTAGACTGTCTATTGTTAATATTATATAATATCTGCGGTTTTGTGTCAATAAAATTACGGTTATAACGGCATAAAATTAAGTATTATGTGTGACATAATACATCAAATTTCGCTAAATAGCGCAAACACTAAGCCGCGCGGACGTGAAAAGCCGATCAAACGTGAATGCGCGCAAGGGAATCGACCAAACGTGAATCGGCGCTGCGACAAGCCGCCCTTTACGGGCGGCTTGTCTTGCTTAATCCGATTCAGTCGGTCTTAAAGAGGTTTAGTCTATCCGGATGTGCATAGGGGTACTCGTATTGTACGGTTAAAAGCCGTCATTGTCATTCAGAAGCGCGTCAGCTACGTAGGAATCCGGTTTAATTTTATCCTCTTTCCTTTTCGGGTTACCGCCATGCAGCAGGCGGTTTCTAGATTGCCACGTCGCTTTCAGCTCCTCGCTAAGGACAACTGTAGTTGCTTACCCGCACCCTATACACAATTCACCCTATCCGTCATTGCGAGGAGCGGCTAGCGACGCGGCAATCCGTTTTAACTTCCCCTTTTCTCTTTCCCTATTCCTTTCCCCGCCCGTCCCGCTCCCGCCTATAACGCGGCGTTTACCCTGTTTCCGCGCCGAAAAAATTTCACGCCCTCGGGGCAAGTTGTAAAAAGAAATGACGCAAGGGTAAAAAAGGTTGCTCCATTTAGAATAATCTTGTAAGATAGAGTTAGCGACAAAAATCTACAAGAGGGTAAACTAAACGGAGCGAGAATATAATAACATAAGAAGCTTGAAATGGAAACAGATAGACTACCAAAAAAGGCTGCGAATAGAAATTTTATTAAGAGAGCGCAAAACGGCGGAGGAGATATCGGCGATAATGGGATACAGTAAAAGGACGATAGAACGAGAAAGAGCGCGTGGCAGCGTAATAACGAGGCGAACG
>JAITNT010000134.1 GCA_031290295.1 Clostridiales bacterium | reverse complement strand
GGAAACACCGAGGACTGGGCGTTGGGGCACGTGTATGCTACAAGTCAATACACCTACTGGGGCGCGCTCGATAAGGATACGCTTGAGCCCTTTGGCGGCGGAGCTATACAGGTAGACTGCTCCGACGGCGGCGGCAACGAGAAACGCAACGGCAACAGTAACATGTTTATGCTCAAGACGTATCAGCTTCCCGATTCTAACGCCGCCAAGGTCAAATTCCAGGTGACGACCTCGGGCGACGGCTCGGGCGCTAAGTATAAGCTGAGCATAAATATCGACGGGCAGTACTTTATTTTGCAGGATTGGAATCTTCCCGGCAACGCCGCCGTAAAGACAATCGACCTCGCCGAGCTTACGGGCATTGCCGATCTCGGCGGTAAGACCGTAACGGTAGTATTCGAGGCGCGCGACTCCGGCAGACCCGTAAAGGACGGAGCGGGAGAAATCGTTATATTCAAGAGCTTTGTAACCGAGCCGTAAAAAAATCAAACGAAGGCTTAGAGCGGCGGGCGATTAACCGGACGCACGCGGACCGCGATACTCTTTCGCGGTTCGCGGAATCCGTCCGCGCCCGCCCGCCGCCGGGCTTTTTAAGGAGCAACGTTGAAAAAGATATCTATAAAAGGCTTATTAGCCGTTATGCTGGCGGCGACCTTGTCCGTGCCCGTTATCGCGTGTAAAGGCGGCGACGGCGGCGGCGCGGAGTTGCCGGAGGAGGATTCCTACAAAATTACCGAAAGGGCGGCGGATTTTTCTTATTACCCGAAAACCGTTATGAACGAAGAGGGTAAGCTGTATGTGTTCGGCTCCGGCATGGACACCCAAAGGCTGATTACGGCGCAGGCGATCCAAGGGCTTTTTGCGCAGGATAAGGTAACGTTTTATCTTGCCAACGACAACCCGACAAGATATTGGCTTGAGGACCTGAAGAACGCCTACGATATAACTACGGAGAACGTCGATTTTGAGGGTATGCTCGGGCATTACAAGGCTAAGCTCGCGGATGATTACGGGTACATACTGTACGACAAGGCTTCGCCTCAGACGGTAAACGTCGCGTGTACCCTGAGCGGTATCACGGGCTGGCTTCCGGTGGACGTTTCGCTTGCCGATACCGTACAAGCGGCGGGGCTTACCGAAAGGCTGGACGTAACCGCCCGCACCGAAAGATGGTGCTTCGACAACTACAAGGCGCAGCTTAACAATAAATACCTTGTTCAGCAGCCCGGCGGCAACGCGCGGCTTCGCGATTTCGGTATCGCCAACAAGCTGTTCTTCTTTTATCAGGACGCGGTGACTACGACGGCGATAAATTTTCGCGGAGAAATTCACGCGTGGGCGGAGGGCGACGCTCCGATATTCGGGTGGGGTCCCGGCAGCGAGGATTCTCATGTGGGAATAGCTACCATGAATTCGCAATTTACGATTCCCTCGGATCACTGCGTTAATATGACGGTGTTCGGAGCGAGAGACTACTACAATATAACGGGCTTCCGTCAACCCAACGAGAGCGCCGCGATTACGGCGAATCCCGCCAAGCATTACGTGAGCTTTATAAGGAGCGACGGCGACAATATTCAGACGTGGTTCGGCACCTTCCCGTTTTCGACCGACGATATGGCGGCGACTCGCGGAAATTTCCCGATGGGCTGGAGCATTCAGCCGAGTCTTACCGATATAGCCCCGAATATAATAGCCGACGTCTACAAGACCGCCAAGGGCGGCGACTATTTCGTCGCGGCGGTTTCGGGCATGGGCTACATGTACCCGAACACCTTTCCCCGTCTGGCGGATTTTGTCGGGAGTCTGGATATATATCTCAAACGCGCCGATCTTAATCTAGTGCAGATTTTGGATTCCGGACCAAGTCAAAAGGTAATCGAATATTATTCGCGGATACCCTCCTTGAAGGGCGGAATATACGCATACGGCAACAAATATATCGGCGGCAACGGCTCGGTCTACTGGTCGGCTAACGGCAAGCCGTTTGTGTCCTTCAGGGAGAGCCTGTGGGACGTCAGTCCGGAATACATGGCGAACCGTATTAATTCGTTCCCGGTTAACCCCTCGGACATAAGCGGTTATTCGCTGATAAATCTGCATCCGTGGTCGATGACCTATAACGACGTAAAGGCGACGGTGAGCCTCCTCGGCGAAAACGTTCAGGTCGTTTCGCCGGAGCAGTTTTTTGACCTTATAATCGCCAACGTGCCCAAAACGAACAAGCTTTTGACGGCGTAAGGGAGGCGGCATCTTGAGCGGATCTAAACTTAAAATATGCGCGCCGCCGACGTCGGACGCATTGCGAAAATCCCCGGCTAAAAAAACCGCGGTTATTTTCGCAGCGACCATATTGACGTTTTTTCTGTTATCGGGCGCTTCCGCGTGCGGCGGCGGCGATACCGACCAAAAAACGCGCCTGCCCGTAGACGGCATCTTTACCGCCGGAGAGACGTTTGAATATAACGGCTTCGACGTGACGGTCGCGGGCGTCGAAATCGATACGCTTGCGACGATGACCGTCGCCGCGGACGGGCAGAGGGTGTTGAAAATTAACGTCGACTATCCCGAGGATAAAAGCCTGTCGTCTAACGAGGCGTCGCTTACCGATATTTACGGGCAGTCCTGTCAAAAGTATCTGGGCGACGGGCTGGACTACCTGGCGCCCGCGTACCGCCCCGATATCGCGTACGTGAGATTCGTCGCGGCAAGCTCCGAGCATGAATTTATATTTACCCTTTCCGGAACGGAGTCGGACGTCAGGGTTTATCTAGTAATCGCGGAGGTCTAAACGTGCCTTTAATACAAAATTCAAAAATGATAAAAAGCTATTACCCTAAGCTCGTTGCCGCCAAACACATCGACCTTGTTCCCGATTCGCTTGTAGGTACGGACACGGCAAAAAAGCTGCTGCTGTTTTCCCTGCAGGGCATCACCGCCCGAAGCGCGGCGAGAATATACTATAATGAAACGAACGCGTCCGCGGATTATTTTAAGCACGTGCGGCGTCTTGTCGGGCGCGGCTATATGCACGCCGAGGTCGAGGATTTTTGGAGCTTGTTCGATAAGTACAAGAGCGAAATAAACGGCTCGGGGTATATACTGGTCGACTGCGGTAAGGGCGTTGAAGGTATCAACGCGGCGACAACCGCAGCCGGAGCGGAAAAATGGCTCATAGCCGATATCTCGCTGGAAAGCCGGCTTATTTCGCTCGGCTATGAAAAAAAGTTGGACACCGTCAAAACGCCGTTATCGCAGGAGGAGGCGTTTGAAAAATACAAGGATAAGCTTAATAAAAG
Source organism: Clostridiales bacterium (assembly GCA_031290295.1). Taxonomy (GTDB): domain Bacteria; phylum Bacillota; class Clostridia; order Christensenellales; family DUVY01; genus JAITNT01. Next base: position 9,073 of record JAITNT010000134.1, on the reverse strand, counting down.
CATACTTATTCATCAGAAGCCCGAAATCGCCGATTTACGCGATTATGCCGTCGCCGTAAAGGCGTTCAGTTTTTATACGCATGAGACGGAAGCGGACACGGAATTCAGAAAAAAAGTTTTTGCGTGGGCGGACGACGATATCCCGGTGCTCGGTTGGAACGACGACGAGCTGAGGTTCATCGAGAGCGCGTCCCTGTACGGTAAATTCACCGTCCCCGCCGACTGGGCGAACAATCTGAGCTATTTGTCGGGAGCGGAGTGCTCGGCGGCGGTTCAAAAAAAATCCGATAAGGAAATTATCCCCGACCGAAAGAAGCATTACGCGGCGTTTGTAGTCAGCGACGGCGACAATATTCAGTGGCTGCTGCGCAATTTTTCAAGAGCCTCGCTGTTCGGACAGCGGCTTCGCAACAGCCTGCCTTATAAAATATCGTGGACGGTCAGCCCCTCTCTTTCGGAGCTTGCGCCCTCCGTTATGCAGGGGCTGTACGACGACGGCGGGGAATACGATTCCTTTATCGCGGGCGTGAGCGGGGCGGGGTACATTAATCCGCTGCGCTATCCTAACCTTGACGGCTTTGCGGAGGGAACCGCCGCGCTGATGAAAAAATCGGATCTGCGCGTAGTCACGCTGCTCGACGACAACGGTATCAACGGCGACGGCTTAGCGGCGGAGAAGCTGGCTAACTATTCCCGTCATGCGGAAATAGACGGAGGTATTTGGGAGCTTGACCCCGACAGATACGGGGACGGAAAGGGCAAAATCTTTTGGAGCGCCGACAAGCCGTTTATGAGCGTTCGCTTGTCGCTTTGGCATCCGTCGAATCGAATGGGCGCGGTGACAAAGGCGTGGCTTCGCGCGCAAGCCCAAAAGGTTAACTCCGCCGTCCGCAACCCGTACCAAATCGATGGCTATACCGTAATAAACGTGCACCCGTGGACCATGACGATGAAAGACATAGATTATTTTGTCAGCCGCCTAGCTCCCGACGTAACGATAATCAGCGCGCCCGAAATGATCGCCATGGCAAAAGCCATCCTTCCGCATAAAAATGAAAGTCCGCTAAAAACATACTAGCGCTCTTGTTTTTCGGTTTCGGTTGCCGTAGAAATATAAAAAACCGTAATATTTCTTAAAATATTTTGTCGAATTATGTCGTTTTCATGCAAATGTATGATATAATGGTGAAAATGATTTAGGGACTGAGTACCGATGAAAAAGCTTTGGTTAGTCTTAATTTTTGTTTGCGCAATGCCGCTGATTGTCGGGTGCGCCGGGAATAACGGCGCGCAAGAAAGGGTGACCGTCGGGAAAATATATATCGACGCCGCGTCGGATTACAAGAGGGAGTACGCGCTTTTTGAGGAGCTTGACCTCGCGGGACTGTTCATAATTGCGGAGACCTCGGACGGCGATCTGCGCGTAGCGGTTACCGCCGAAATGGTCGGCGGGTTCGACGGCACGCAGATCGGATACACGCTCGTATATATAGATTATCTCGGCTGCAGGACAAGCTATAGCGTATACGTCGGTATAGTGACCGCGCGATATTTTGACGAGGACGGGCAGACCGAGCTTGTCGGGCTGAGGACGAAACATTATTTTGACAGCCTGCTTTTGGGACCGGACGACCCGCAGAAAACGGGCTTTGTCGGATACTGGCGGCTTGCCGGGACGGAGGGAGCGTTTCATTTTCCTGCGGAAATTCAAAGCGATATGGATTTTTACGCGTATTTTGAGCGGTTGACGTACGAAATCACCGTAACGGCGGGCGACGGCGGAACGGCGACCGGCGGCGGCGAATACGCCTACGGCGACAAGCCGACGTTATACGCGGAGGCTGACGCGGGCTATTTATTCGACGGGTGGTATATCGACGGTGAAAAAATCGACGCGGATACTTACGCCGTTCACGAACCCGCGGCTATCGAAGCGGTTTTTACGCGCATAGTATATACCGTTACATGGCTCAACGGGAACGAAGAGGGCGGCGCGCTTTCATCTGAAAAAACCGAATATTATTACGGTGAACAGCCGGAGTTTACGGTTACGCCCGCGGAGCATTATGTGCTTGACCGGTGGGAGGTGAACGGCACAATATTCACGCCCGGGGATTTCGAGTCCGCTTTTACCGTAACGGAAGACGCCGCGATAACGGCGTGGTTTGCTCCGCGCGGGTATATTGTTACCGTGTCGTCCTCGGACGGTACAATGGGCGCGGTAAGCGGCGGCGGAGTATATTATTTCGGCGAAACCGCAGGGCTTGCCGCCGAGCCTGCGGAGGGCTGTGTCTTTGACGGCTGGTATTATGACGACGGCGCGGACGTTTTGCCGGATGAGGACGGGCGATATCTTGTCGACGGCGACGTTTTGATTGTCGGGCGGTTTGTTGTGAAGCAGTGTGTTCTTACCGTGGAAATTAAGCTCGCTTCGGGCGGCGCGGAGTCCGATACCGTTGCCGATGTGAAGCACGATAAAACGTATCCTTACGGGAGCGCGCTCGATAATATAACGGTTACGCTGTATAACGGCTACAGAATAGTCGGGTGGTCTGTCGGCGGCGCGCCGATAGAGGATATAGCGGGCTTTGTAATCAAAGACGATACCGTGTTGGTACTTGAAATCGAACGTATAACGACGGCAACCGTTACGGTAATTTATCGGCTGTGGCCTGTCGACATGGAGCAGACCGATAGCGTCGAGTGCGCGTACGGGTCGCCGATACGGTTTGAAGACCCTTATGTCGAAGGATATATATTTATCGGCTGGTATTTTATCGATGATGTAAAAATTGATACGGTTACATTTATATTAACGGAGGATATAACGATTATCGCGATTTTTTTACCGGAGAGCTTTGGCTGATAGCGGCATCAAGCCCGGGATAAAGAGCGAAATAAACAATAGACTAGTCCTATTATGTCGTTTTTTGACCTTGGTTTTTTAGGTAACCTTTTCACTATTATATTATAAATATTATTTATGTTTTTTGCAAGCTATATAGATATACTCCGCAGACAATCCGGGGCAAACGCATGAAAAAAAACACATTCTTTTTTCAAGGGATACCCATCGAAAAAAGCCCTATGACGGCCGTATGCGGCGAGCGTTAGAGGAGCATACGGCGTAAAAAGAGGGTGACTTGTTCCCGCAAAGCAGATGCCGCTATACGTTAATCCTAAAAAGTACCACGTCGTTTTCTTTCATAACATAGTCCTTGCCCTCGCTCCGCACCTTGCCTTTTTCTTTGGCGGCGACGAGAGAGCCTAAGGAAATGAGATCGTCGTACTCTACTATTTCGGCGCGTATGAAGCCGCGCTCGAAGTCGGTATGTATTTTGCCCGCCGCTTGCGGCGCCTTAGTGCCCCGGGTGATAGTCCATGCGCGGACCTCCTTTTCGCCGGCGGTCAGGTAGCTTATCAGCCCGAGCAGCTTATAGCCCGCGCGGACGAGCGCGTCGAGGCCGCTTTCGGGGAGGCCCAGCTCGGCTATGAACAGCTCGCGTTCGTCCTCGGCGAGGGCGGCAAGCTCCTCCTCGACCTTAGCGCAAATTACGATCGTTTCCGCGTCCTCGGCGGCGGCGTAAGCCTTGACCCTCTCGGCGAGCGGATTCGGTTTTCCTATATCGGATTCGGCGGTGTTGGCGGCGTAAATTACGGGCTTCGAGGTCAGCAGAAAAAAAGAATCCATGAGCGCCCGCTCTTTTTCGTCCGCCGTGAGCGCGCGCGCGGGCTTGCCCTCGGCGAGACAGGCTTTTATTTTCAGAAGAAGCTCGGCTTCCTCGGCGTATTTTTTATCGCCCGTCTTGATATTCTTTTGCGCCCTTTCAAGACGCTTGTCCACCGTCTCCATATCGGCGAACAACAGCTCGAGATTAATTGTTTCGATGTCGCGCGTCGGATCGACGCTGCCCTCGACGTGTATTATATCCCCGCCCTCGAAGCATCTCACAACGTGCACGATTGCGTCAACCTCGCGGATATGCGCCAGAAACTTGTTGCCCAAGCCCTCGCCCTTAGACGCTCCCCGGACAAGCCCCGCGATATCTACGAATTCTATTACGGCGTTGACAACCCTTTTGCTGTTATACAGCTTAGCAAGCGCGTCAAGCCGCCTGTCGGGAACGTTTACCACCCCCACGTTAGGCTCGATAGTGCAAAAAGGATAGTTGGCGCTTTCCGCGCCCGCCTGCGTTATCGCGTTAAAAAGCGTGCTTTTGCCGACATTCGGCAGTCCTACAACGCCAAGTTTCATAAGGTTTTCCTCCGGAAGCGCAGATTAGCAATATCCATTAATTATACTATATCTTCCGCATAAAGCAAACCGAACGCGCGCAAAATTTTTCAAAACGCAGAAATCCGGTTCTAAACTTATCCTCTCGTGATCCGACCAAGCGTGAATCGGCGCTGCGCTAAACCGCTCTCTACGGGCGGCAGTCTTGCTTCTTCCGATTCAGCCGGACTTGAAGAGGGCTCGCTATGTAAAAAACGCGGTTTACTCCGCTCCGGTTTTAATAGCATTGCTTCGTTCTTCCGCACACAATAATATTAAAACAAAATCAATGTCATTCTGAGCTTGTCGAAGAATCTCTTCGCCGCTTGCTAAGGCATTTTATTTGTCCTATTTTCCTTTCTTTCTGCTTGCTAAAATCCTCTATCCATTGTCCTTAGCGAGGAGCGCCGGCGACGTGGCAATCCAGACCCTCTAACAAACTAGCCCTCTCTGTCATTCAGAGGCGCGATAGCGCCGTAGGAATCCAGTTTAATTTTATCCGAATTCCTCTTTCTTCGCCGCTTGCAGCGCTCCGATACAATTCTCCCGCACTATTTTCTCCTCGCCTTTCCCTTGCTAATCATTCTCTTGTCCTTTTTGTCATTCCGGTTCTTGCCGGGAGGACGCGCATGTTCAAATGAACGTTTCTTCAATTCTAAGATTTATATAACGGGCTATCTTCATTAGATTGTGATATTTTGGTAAGCGAGAATTATTTCCTGATTCATACATTTGGTAGCAGCGAAGGGATATTCCAAGTTTTGTGCTTGCCGTTGATTGCGTTAGACACATCCTTTTACGATATCGTATTAACGTTCTTGAAAATCGCCGTTTCAATTCAGGCTTCGATAGATTGTAAATATTGATATAATAGATTACTTGATCGCCGTTCGTTCCGAGCAAATAATCTACGCTTACAAACAGCGATTTACAGATTTTGAACAACATTTCATACGGGGGCATTATTTTCTCGGTAATGCTAATGTAATGCTTAAACAGATTGGGATTTATACCGTTTATTGTACAGAAAGCCTTTTGCGTTAAATTCCGTCTTGAAAGTACGAATGAAAGCCGTTCCGCGAAAATCATTTTCATAGAATTAATTGTTTCCAAAATTAAAAATTTCAAACTTCATTTGTACGTCATTTGTAACCGTTCACACAAAAGCGCGCTGAAAAAAATCAAAAAAAAATACTTTACAAATAAACTTTATCGATATATAATTATTACGAACAAAGGTGGGTGAATCTTCAGTACTCTTACTATCCGGAGTCTCCGATTAACGCTATTAATTTTGTGCTTGCTAAGGTTACGGGTTAAAGGAGAGCACAGTGGCAATAAAATCACGAACAAAAGCAATTATTACGGGCGTTGCAATAATCGTCGCATTGTCGGTCGGCTTCGGAGCTTACTTTGGGGTCGCAATGTCAAAGAAAGAAATAGCCGTAGCAAGCTTCGACGGCAAGGTGTCTTTGTCGTTCGGGAAGCATCGCGTCGGCAGAGTAACCGAGGTTGAGCATTACCACTATATATCGTTTACCCCGAAGGATAATTCGATGATAGACGCTATCGAAAACAGCGATATTTTTGCAGCGAAACGAGAATATGATAACGGACAAACAAAATACTTGTTGCTGTACGAAGGCTATTATTTCATCGCATTGAAAAATACGGACGGTTCTATTACGATAAGTAATGCATATTGCGAGGTAGTTGCTGCGGAGGGCTTTGCGTATACCCCGTTTTTATGCGAAGGCAATCAGGTTTACTTCACCTCGGATAACGCAAGCGAGAACGAAAATTTCATGCAATGGTCATATTTAGATTTTGCCGACGACTTTACGTCGCTTGTAAATTTCTACAATAATATTAATCCGGAATACTTGATAGACATAAACGCCGAGGCAAAAACCATATCGCTCAATTATTTCTTAGTTCTAAACGGCGTTAAAGAAATCCGCACCGACAAAAAATTAACCCTCGTATGCAATGACGACGGTATCGACTTTATGTGGGAGGATAACACGGATGCCGGACACTAGCGGTATTCTTTCCTTGCGATGCATAACGAAGTCTTACGGTATCAACAATGTTTTACGCGGACTTAATCTCGACCTTTCTGCCGGGCAAAACATCGGCATAATAGGCAAAAACGGGTCGGGGAAATCAACGCTGCTAAAAATAATTATCGGGCTTATTACCCGCTTCGGCGGGTCGTACGATAGAGCGGGTAAGAAATTATCCGCTCTAATTGAAACGCCTGTTTTTATAGACGGTCTTACCGGTCGCGATAATTTGTACTATTTGCTTGAAAAGCAATACGTTTCGCGTGCAATCGAGTTGGTAAATCTATTCGGCATAGGAGAATATTTAGATAAGACGGTGCGTAAGTATTCTCTCGGCATGCGTCACAAGTTAGCTTTGTCAATAGTCTTTGCTGTTGACGCGGAAGTGATTTTACTCGACGAGCCGTTTAATTCACTTGATTTTGACGCCGCAAGTCACGTCATAGATCTGATAAACGATAAACGTATAAGCGGTAAAAGCATAGTTACCGTGACACATAATATATCGCGAATAGACGATTATTGCGATAAGGTTTTTTTGTTAAAAGACGGCGTATTAAAGGAGTTGTCGGACGATGAGCGCATTGCATCGGAAAAATACCGTCTGACATTTCTTGACGAAAACGGCATGAAATTAGCGCTGACTCTTTTGGGTGATTACTCGGTCGAACTAAACGGAGAGCAAAGTATTTTAATCGTAGTAAATCGCGAAAGCTTACCGATTATTTCCAAGCGTCTGGCTGATTGCGGTCTTATCGGCATGGTTAGAGAAGCAACTTCGATTGAGAAAGCATTATACGGGGAAGAAGATGATTAGAGAGCTGGCTCGATTGTTAAAAAGCAAAGGAATACTGGCAATATTACTTTTGTCCCTGATATTAATTTTTGTAATAGCCGGGATTTATTCTGTAAACAGCGAGAATAAAACTGCATATTTAATATCGGAATACAAAGCCCTTGATGAAATTCCCAAGCATATTGAAGCCATAGAACAACAAATTGACGAGCTTGAAAACAAACATTATGACACGGCAAACGAGATAGAAAATTTGCGTATTACGATACGGATATATAGGTATTTATTAGAAAATGAGATAAGTTATGAATATTTAGTTGAAAATATAACCTCCGCACCGGTGACAATGTTTGTTGCGGATAAGCTAGACTACACGCAAATCATGTGGGCGACGGCAATATTACTCATTTTGGTTGTAGTAATAATTTTAGCGGCGGTCATCGTAAATTCCGACTTCACCTCCGGCGTTTATAGACAGTTGTATTCAACCGGGATACCGCGAAAGACAATATTTAGGCAAAAAGCTTCAGCATTTTTTTGCGCGAACGGCGCAGTATTCATAATTTTTTCATTTGTAATTTTTATCACCGGATTAATATACAAGGTTAATTATGGCACAACTCTTATTGTAGATGCAAAAAACATATACACGATAGGCACGGCGGAACTCTGCGCACTCTCATATCTTTCGGCATTAGTGACTATGCTGTTTTTTTCGACGGTTATTTTTGCGGTAAGCGCCTTAATACGCAACATTTATGCCGCCGTTCTTGCAAACGGTCTGTTTATCGGCGTATATGCTGTCGGATCAAGCTTTTCGAGTGGATTTGCCGCAACAATTACGTCGGAACTAACTTCGTATTACGCAGGAAGCGCGGGCTTTGGAATATTTGTGCTCGTCTATATACTGAAAATTGCTATAGCGATCGGTCTATTAATTCTTTCAAGGCGAATATTTTTAAGAAAGGATTTATAAGTATTATGAATAAGAGATAGTGAGAACCGTATATACTCCGTGCCACCCGTCCCGAATACAATTACTTTATCCATGCTACCGCGCAGTCGAAACATCTCTTCGCCGCTTACCAAGCATTCAATTAGCCCTCTCTTGTCCTTAACGAACGAGGCGAAGCCGAAGTGCGGCAATCCGGTTTTAACTTGCCTCACTACCTATCCCCGGCTGCCCGCACCCCTTATTCCGCAATGCTCACGCTTCCCAAATCCGCGCCGCAGCCCTTGAGAACGTTGTAGGTTACCTTATCGGCGGTGCAATCCGTGAGGGTCAGCCTTTTGAGGTCGCAGGCCTTAAAGGTTACGTTCCTTAGCGCGACGTTTCTGAATACCGTTTTCGGGAATATGCACATAAAAAAGTCCACGTTCTCTATAGAGGTGTCGTATATGCCCAGACGGCGAAAGGTGACGGCCTTGTACGTTCCGCCGGTTATGCTCAGATTCCGCGTACCGCAGTCGCTTATAGATACGGCCTTCATGGTTACGTTATTAAGCGCGAGATCGTTAAGCGCGGCTTGCGAAATATCCGTGGAAATAACAGTCGCATTATCAAGCACGGCGTTTGTGAGGTCGGCGCGTTTCATGGCGCAGGAGGCGATGTAACCGCGCGTCAGGTTAGCGCCGCGGAAGGACGCACCCAAAAGCAGCGCGCCGACGAACGCGCTGTCGGTGAGATTAGCGCCCGCGAAATTCGCGTCGGACAGAACCGTCGCCGAGAACCGCTCGCGCGAAACGTCCGCGCCGGCAAAGTCGGCTTTGGGGAGCACCATTCCGGCAAAGGTGCGTTTCCTTTTGACCTCGGTATCGTCCTCTGCGTCGCCGTCGTCCTTGCCGTCGTCCCTTGTCCCGTCCGGGATTGTTCCCAGTACCCACGGATCGCCGTCGGATTCGGTGTAAAAATACTCCGTGCCGACCTTTAGCGCGTCC
>JAITNT010000285.1 GCA_031290295.1 Clostridiales bacterium | reverse complement strand
CTATATTTAATGTGTTTTGCCGCTAGCGGTAATTTGGTGAATTTCCGCTCTTTTTACGTCCGCTTATCGCTAATTTATCCACGTGCATTTATAATAATACACCGCGTCGAAATTGCCGTACCGCCCGCTAAAGTAACCTAAATTTTCCTCAAACCGCTAATATCAATACACCTTATAGTAATTATACCATATGCCGTAATATAATGCAAATCAAAATTTTCGATAAATTCATGCCGCGCGCAATTTCATGGATTAGCAAGGGCGACCGTCCTCGGGCATTCGTACATGAAAATTATCCGCATTAGGTAAACGGAGTTGTTGCCGAAACTCCCTCAACTACGCTGTTTGTCCGCTTCGCATACGTTTGCACGGTTGACAGAACTCCCTCAACTACGCTATTTGTCCGCTTCGCATACGTTTGCACGGTTGACAGAGCCGGCGATACCGTATATAATGAACTTGCAGATTAATTAAAATATACGTTAGGAGGTTAATATGAGGAATTATGCTGCGACAATTGACGCGCTTTGGAATGCCGGATATATCAAGGAAGGGGATTATGTGATCATATGTCAGGACGAACCGCCTGCTTCGGCGGGATTTTTCGGCTTGATAAGCGCCGCCGTCGCTATGGCGAGCTGTAAGCATTACGTATTAGCCGCAAATAACTACGGGTTGAATTTTTTTGATATTGACAAAAGAACGGGCGATTACCTTAACACCGGTTGGGCTGTAAAGCGTGAGGAAATCATAAAGCTGTCGATACGCGGCTTCGGCAGAACCGTCGTAATAAAACGGGCGGGCGGTACCGAGCGGTACAGTACCGCGAACAGATTCTACGGGTACCGTCAAAAAGAAGCGGTAACCGCGGCAAAAAACTTTCTGAAAACCAATTATGTCAAATAAACAAGCCGGCAAGGGGTTTTTCGGGCTTGTTTACGAGATAGTTTCGAGGATACCCGAGGGCAAGGTCGCCACTTACGGTCAGGTTGCGCGGCTTACGGGTAACCCGAGAATGGCGCGGCAGGTCGGTTGGGCTTTGCATGTCAACAAGCAGCCCGTCGTCATACCATGTCATCGGGTCATAAATAAATCGGGCGGGCTTTGCAGCGGTTATGCATTCGGCGGTCGCGATATACAACGGCAGCTGTTGGAAAAAGAGGGCGTTGCCGTAGACGGCGATTATTGTATCGATCTTGAAAAATTTTTGTGGCAACCGCAATTGATTCAAGCCGGAGAGGAAAGGTTATGATAAGAAATCCCGAACGGACGATGGGTAATCTAATCGACAAACAAGGAGCGGCGTATATAGGCTCGGTTGACGCCGACGGCTTTCCTAATGTCAAAGCTATGCTTGCGCCGCGGGCGCGTGACGGCATCGAAACCTTTTATTTTACGACAAATACCTCGTCTGTGCGCACGGGTCAATATATGTGTAATAATAAGGCTTGCATTTACTTCTGCGATAAACGCTTTTTTCGCGGCGTAATGCTTACGGGCTTCTCGAGGATGCCGATTCAAAAGAGATGCTTTGGCGCGAGGGCGATACCGTGTATTATCCCGGCGACGTAACGGACCCTGATTACTACGTTTTGAGATTTACGGCGCACAGAGGGCGCTATTATAGTGATTTCTCATTTGAAACATTCGATATTTGATAGTACTATGCCGCACATAATACTACAAATCACTTAAGCTTATAATATATTTGTAAGATGAGGGTAGCATTGATCTCTTAATAGTTTGCAGTTTTCCAAAATCCCCGCTATGTCCGTAGCCGCCATGTTGTAATCGTTCATTTTGACATGCGCCGACAACGCCGATACCCTGTAGGCAAACTCGTTTATCATAAGCTGGGAAATAACCGTCTGCAACAACCGTCTTTTTTCGTCGAAATAGGTTTTCATTTGTTCGGCTTTCTCTATGTTTTCCGGGGTGTCGATATGCAGGTCGTTTTCGTCGAGCATCGACAATAACTGCTTTGTATTAACGGAAATATTATTATAGAATTTGTTAAGCGTCAGCATTTCCGTTACCGACGCGCCGGCGAGCATAAAGGCGATAACCGCCACTATTATTATTTTTTTTACCATGAGCCGCCTGCCAAATCCGGATAGGTTTTTGTGACAAAGGTCCCGTCCTTAGGTTGAATGTAACATTTCCCATTATAGTCGATTATTATCAGGGCGATCTCCTTTATGCGTTTAAGTCCTGCGTCCGCAATTATGCGCTGCAGCCGTTCCTCGGTTACGGAAGCTTTATTCAGATTAAGGGGCTTACCGTCTATCACAATACAAAGCGGCGGACTTGTCTGCTTCCTGTCGATTTTTAGGTCGCCGCAGGTTGCGGGCGTCGCGAAGCTCGTCGGTATTACGCTCAGCTTTCCGTTTGTCTCAAAGGATGCGTAATAGATATCGGACAGGTCGAAATACCCCGCGTTATTCGTAGCCTCCAGCAGATCGTTTACGGTCATATTCAGGCTTTTCAGCGATTCGTAATCAACGCCGTTAGGATTGATAACGACGACGGATCTGCCGTCTATTACGGCGCGGAATTTAATACTTTTTCTTGAAATCGCCGATATCACAAAATGCGCTACGAATAAAAGCAATATCGGAACTATACCGTAATACAGCGGAATAGAGGGGTCGGACATCGGTATGCAGGCGATTTCCGATATTATCAGCGTAACGACAAGCTCGAACGGCTGCATTTCTCCAAGCTGCCTCTTGCCCATAAGCCTAATTACGACGAGCACGATAAAAAATATAATAGTCGCTCTTATAATAATAGTGAACATGCACTTAGTATTTTTTATCCTGCGAAAAAATATACCCGCGATTTTTCGCTGCGGCGAAAAAACACTAGATGCTGAAAATTTATCGATATATTGACAAAAAAGTCTTTTCTTTTTTTGAAAAATGATATATACTTATATTGAAACAAAAATATTTTTAGGAGGAATTAGAAATGGCAGCCAAGGATTATAACAAAAAGCTTGAGGAGTCCAAGAACCAAATCGTTAAGGTCGATCAGTCCAATATGGGAACCAAGGCGGTTGTACCGGCATATTTGTATGACGAGGTTATCAGAAAGATTCCCGAGGGCAAGGTGGTTACTACGGAGGCTATCAGAATGTTTTTTGCCGCCAAGCATCACGCCATGGTGACGTGCCCGCTCACTACCGGCAACGCGATTTTATTGATTGCGAACGCCACCGAGGAGCGCGGAAAGGATCCGTCGCCTTACT
>JAITNT010000284.1 GCA_031290295.1 Clostridiales bacterium | reverse complement strand
AATCCGCTCGAGTGCATTCAGATAAACGGACATGGTTTTATCGGAAATCGTGCTGTCGTTAGCAAAAACATCGGCGGTAATAGTTGCAGCGGTTGCCATAGTTGAGATATGCCGTGCGTAACTCTTCATAAGCGCGCGAACTCGCTGAGGGTTTTTGTCAACACCGTCAACTCTGTTAATGTCCTGATTGATAACGGCTTCGCAGTAATTATACACATTTTGCAGCGCAATCGCTTCGCCTACGCCGATAGACGCGGGCCAACCGCCCCGCGCTAATATAAACGCTAAGCTTTCTATCGTAACCGTTGAAATACCCTCGATGTCATCGATTCCGTCAAACAAGGCCTTTAAGCTAATTTTTCCGTTGGATTCTTTACTCTCGAATAAACTCATAGTTCGCATCGTAAAGCGGTTGATTCTGCCCGTTCCCGTGTGCTTTGTTGCATTGTCCTTTGGCACGGCGGAGCCCGTCAAAATAAACTGCCCGACATCCCCTCGCCTATCCACGGCAAAGCGAACGGCATCCCAGAGAGAAGGGAAATCCTGCCATTCATCGATTAGCCTCGGCGTTTCGCCCTCTAATAGCAAGGACGGCTTTATTCCGATAGTTCTCTCATAACGCTCGCGGTTATCCGGGTCTTGTAAATATATCGCGCTTTTAGCTTTTTCCTCGGCTGTGCGGGATTTTCCGCACCACTTCAAGCCCTCTATTAGAACCGCCCCGGAGCATTCGAGATACAACTCCAAAGCTTTATCTGCAATTCTGGGTAAATATTTTTTTTTCATAATTGCTGAAACCTCCAACGCTTATAATTATACTCATACGGGCGGGATTTGTCAAGCGCAGTCCGTGAATTGTCCGCAAATTATTCCGGAAAATATCTTTAGTTTGCTCCGAATTATGTCTGAAATAAGCTGTGAACATGGAAGGTAATACGGCTCGTCATATCTACCGTCATTTTGGAAACAGGACACATCGGAATACACATTCAACACGTCAAAACCATGCGCCGGAATGACAAATAAAGCGACAAGGTTTTATCCCTGCGCCCGTTTTGCTTTGCGTCGCGGCATTCCTCCGCGTCCGCGTTTGCCTTGACCTGCGCGCCGTCTTTTAATATGAACGTTGCATCGTCGCGTCTATTGACCCTTATCGCTTCGATAAGCTTGCTGAAAACGTCCTTGCCGAAGCCGTCTTATTTAATATAATTAACGGCAAGCGTGACTTTCAACTCTTTTTCAGCGGGATTATTTTGAGTCGCATACCCTAACGCCGCGCCCGAAATCGGGGCAAATCCGTCCGGTATTCCGAATTCCTTGCGCAAGTCCGGGTTATTTGCAAACGCCGCCGCCGCGCTCCAAATGTATACGCCGTCTATCCCGATATCGGTTGCGGCAAGTAACATGTTTTCCATAACGCACGCGACGTTTGCGTATTGGATATTCGGGGCTTTCGCCTCTTTTGAGGATACCAAAACAAAGGTCGGCGCGCCGTAAAGCACGTTGCGGTCAATCTTAAACGCAGTCTGCACCGCTTTATTGAGCTTGTCAAGCAGCGCGGGGTTCTGAATTACCGTTAAATGCAACGACGCGTAATCGCCCATTCCGACGGGGGCGGCGGAGCCTGCCGCCAAGATTACATCGAGGTCGGCTTTGGCAATTTGCTTCTCGGACAAAAAGCTCCTTGTCGACTTTCTCTTTGCGATTGTTTTCATTGTTTCCATGGTTAAATCTCCTTTATATGTAATTTTATTCGGTATCGATTAAAGCGGGATATCTTCTTTTACGGTCGCCAAAATATCCATGAGCGCGTTCATCAACGCGATAAGCCGAACGGCATTTTCATCGCCGAATTGCGTCAAAACCTTGCCGAGCGTCGCGGTAAATTTTTTGTCCATTTCCTCAAGGACGCGTTCGCCCTCTTTGGTCAGTTCTACGGTAATATTACGGCGATTACTGCGGTCGGTTTCCCGTGTGACATATCCCTTTTTTTCAAGCGCGGTAAACATCGACGAAACGGCGGACTTGGTCGTTTGCGTCTGCTTTTGAACCTCGGCGATACTTACGCTGCTGCCGGCAAGTAAGGATTTTTTTGAAATGCCCGCCATTGCCAATAACTCCGTTAAGTTAATGTTTCCGATTTTTTGCAATTCGTGGATCATCCTCTTAAACCGAAGCAACATACTAACGTAATCACCTATTAGGGTTTCATCCATGGTTTTACTCCTTTATTATTTGATTTGCATCAAACCGTTCAACGTTGAACAGTATAGCGCTTTATTATATATCCTGTCAACAAAAGTAGTACGGTTTTTAGCAAATATTTTTTGCCGTGCGAGTTGTAAAATGAAAAGCAAGCAGAGAAAAGGAAGTCCCATAGGGGCGGACTTTGGTATAATGGGTTAACGACAACCTACGCCAAAGGAGAAGCCACTATGGGACAAGAACAGTATAACACAAAAAGCGGAGCGCGCCAACATCTATGTATGTATGAACGGGAGCGGATAGCGGAGGCATTACGGAAAGGCGCGACACCGGCAAGCGTAGCTCGGATGCTTGGCAGGCCGCGCAGCACGATTCAGCGGGAGATTGCGCGAGGGAGCGTGGTGCAACGCAAGGCGAACCCGTACATAAGCAAGCGAGAGGAGGTACCGTTGTACTTTGAGCGAACGGAGTATTTCCCGGATGTCGGGGAACGCGTATCAAAGGATAACGCGGGGCTTTGCGGGGGTAAG
>JAITNT010000298.1 GCA_031290295.1 Clostridiales bacterium | reverse complement strand
AAATATTTTTTGCCAAATTTTACCAATTATTCATTTGCGTAAACTCGCGGCAACGCCGAATAATCACATATGCGGGCAACCGCACAGGGTCGCCCCTACACAACCACTGTTCGTTCACCCATACCCCTTACAATCAAAAGCTCTCCGTCCTTAGCGAGGAGCGTCAGCGACGTGGCAATCCAGCTCTAACTTGTCTGCTTTCCGCTTTTCCCCGCTTACCAATCATTCTCTTGCCCTCTTCCCCCCCCCCTAACGCTTCGTTGCCTCCGGTTGATTTATATACGCGTTAGGCGACGTCGAGAAGCGTTTGGAAAAAGCTCGGTAAAATGTGCGCAACGAATCGAAGCCGGCGTTCATGGCGGCGTCCAGAACGGTTTCGCCGTTCAACAGAAAGGCGGCGGCGCGGTCGACGCGCAGTATATTGAGGTATTCTTTAAGCCCCGTTTGGGCGTAAGCGTTGAAAATATGTGAAAAATGATTAGGCGTGTAGCCGAATTTTTTTGCCAAAAGCCCGAGCGTAATGTTTTCGTCAGAGTGGTCATAGATGTGGGACAGCACGTCGCGCATTAAGGACTCATGGTTTTTTTCCGCGCACGCCTGCGAGGGCAGATTTGCCCGGATCAGGCTCATTATGGACAGAAGTATGCCCTTGCCGAAAAGCTCGTCGCAGCCCGGAGAGTGCTCTCTAAGCATAAGGACTAAGCTTTCGATTATTTTGAAGGCTTGCGGGTGCGAAAAAAAATGAGAAACAAAGGTGCTGTTTTTTGACAGCGCGCTGTATTCGGTAAGGAAGCTTTTGGGCACAATCAATATGTGCCCTACCGATCCCGGTTCCTCTACCCTAAAGGAATGAACGTCGAAGCTGTCCGATATCCCGATATCGCCGCGGCGCATAAGCCGCACCTCGTCGTTTATCGTCGTGGTGATAGCCCCCGAGCTTACGCAGAGTATTTCCATCTGCGGGTGAAAGTGCGCCGAGGCTCCCCACGTGGTCAACATTACAAGATTTGAGCGGTCATAAATACGTTCGCGTTCGTATACGGCGTCGGAGATTTTTTTCATAAGCCGATTATAGCACACCGCAAAGTATTGCGCAACATAAATCGTAATTTTTGGCAAAATATTTATGCGTTTTGACAAGAAAAAATTTTGATATAGGAGTACAATATTGTTGTAAAGATAAAGGGTCTTACTTTCTAAAGAAGGATTGTAAAATTGATTAATATAGTCATCGTAGGCTACGGCGGCATGGGGCATTACCACTCGACCAGAATTAAGACGCTGCCCGGGTATCGCCTGTGCGGAATTTTTGACATCGACCCCGAGCGCGTGCGCCTCGCGGTCGGCGACGGTATTAGGGCGTACGCCTCTAAGGAAGAAATAGCTTCGGACGGAAGCGTCAACGCGGTGCTTATCGCGACGCCTAACGACACGCACGGGGAATACGCCGAATACTTTGCGGCGGCGGGCAAGCACATTATATGCGAGAAGCCCGCAAGTATGACGCACGAAGCCTTCGACGCTATGGCGGCGGCGGCGGATAGGAGCGGAGTCAAGCTCGCCGTTCACCAGAATCGCCGGTGCGACAGCGATTACCTTACGGCGTTTTCGGTTATCGACGGCGGCAAGCTGGGACGCGTGTACCGCATAGATTCGCGCGTGATGGGCGCTAACGGCATTCCCGGCGGCTGGCGCAAAAAAAAGCGTCGCGGCGGCGGCATGATGCTCGACTGGGGAGTGCATCTTATCGATCAAATTTGCTATGCGGGTTTTACGGCGCCGAAAACGGTTAACTGCCGTTATTCGCACGCGCTCGGTTTCGAGGTTGACGACGGCTTTGAGCTTACTATGCTTTTCGACGCCTCCGAGGAGCAGAAAAACCGCTATTTCCCCGAGGTGGAAATTAACCTCGAGGTTAATACCAACGCTTTTATAAAGCTGCCCCGCTGGACGGTTTTCGGCGAAAAGGGTACGCTTACGCTCGACGATTTTGAGACGGGCGGAAGAATGACCGTTTATATGCGGACGGACGAGCTTTTACTTGCCGAGCAGCGCGGCAACGGGCTTACCAAAACCATGGCGGCGCGTCCCGAATCGGGCGTCCGCAGTATAGCCGTAGAAAACCTCGCGAGCGATTACAACAGGTTCTACACGGCGTTCAGGGAATCCGTCGAGAATAATGCCGAGCTTTTTGTAAAGCCCGGCGAGGTCGGGCGCGTAATCCGCATAATGGAAACCGCCGCCGCGTCCGCGAAGAAAGGGCGCACAATTAAATTTAAGGATTGAGCGAATGATTAAAGTCACGGTTTGGAACGAATACGGCGAAAAGCAGAAGCGGGAGGAGGTTGCCAAGGTTTATCCCGCGGGAATTCACGCCGCTATCGCGGAGTTTTTGGACAAAGAAAAGGATATCGAAGTAAAAACGAGTACGTTGCAGGACGACGAACGCGGCTTGTCGCAAGCCCTGCTCGACGGTACGGACGTGCTTATTTACTGGGCGCACTGCTATCACGATAAGGTAAGCTTCGAGGATTCGGCGCGCGTAGTTGACGCCGTTAACCGCGGCATGGGCGTTATATTTTTGCATTCCGCGCATAAAGCCAAGCCCTTTACGGGGCTTTTGGGTACGTCGGGTTATCTGGAATGGCGCGAAGCGGCGGAGAAAGAACGGCTTTTCGTAACCGAGCCGGGTCACGAAATCGCCGCGGGACTTCCGTTGCACTTCGAGATCGAGCACGAGGAGATGTACGGCGAGCCTTTCGATATTCCCAATCCCGAGGCGACCGTCTTTATCGGTTGGTACAAGGGCGGCAACGTCTTTAGAAGCGGCGTGTGCTACACGAGAGGGCGCGGGCGCGTGTTCTACTTTCAACCCGGTCATGAAACATACGGCAATTACTATCTGCCAAACATTCAAAGGGTCATCGTCAACGCGGTGCGGTGGGCAAGCCCGCGCACTCACGCAAGCGAGCGGAATTCCTGTCCTAACGTCGCGCCGCTAGAAGAAATCTGACGCTTAAAGCTTAAATCAAATAAGACATAAAAAAAATTATAAAAAAGGAAGGAACAAAAATGGCTAAGTTAAGGTACGGAATAATCGGTTGCGGAGGCATTGCTAACGGCAAGCATATGCCCGCGATAAAGAAGCTCGATACGGAAATCGAAATAACGGCGTTCTGCGACATAATCGAGGAGCGCGCGGAAAAAGCGAACGTCGAATTCGGAAACGGCAAGGGCAAGGTCTTTACGGACTACAGGGAGCTTCTCAAGGAAAAGCTCGACGCGGTTTGCGTATGCACCCCCAACGTCAGCCACTGCGAGATATCAGTCGCCGCGCTCGGGAGCGGCAAAAACGTAATGTGCGAAAAACCCATGGCTATAAATTACGCGGAAGCCAAGCTGATGGTCGCCGCGCAAAAAAAGAGCGGAAAGCTGCTCACCGTCGGTTACCAGAACCGTTACCGCCCGGACAGCCTGTACCTGAAGAAGGAGTGCGAAAACGGCGCCTTAGGCGACATATATTTTGTCAAGGCGCATGCGGTCAGACGCCGCGCCGTGCCTACGTGGGGCGTCTTTTTGGACGAGGAAAAGCAGGGAGGCGGGCCGCTTATCGATATCGGCACGCACGCGCTCGACCTTTCGCTGTACATGATGAATAATTACGAGCCGAGTTACTGCGTCGGCACTACCTATCACAAGCTGAATAACGATACGGAAACCGCTAATGCATGGGGAGACTGGGATCCTAAAAAGTTTACGGTAGAGGATTCCGCGTTCGGCTTCGTAGTAATGAAGAACGGCGCGACCGTTATTCTGGAGAGCAGCTGGGCGCTTAATACGCTCGAGGTAAGAGAGGCGGCCGCGACGCTTTCCGGCACAAGAGCGGGCGCGGAACTAAAGGACGGCGGACTCAAAATTAACGGCGTCAAGCATAACGCGCAGTATACGGAGGAGCCGAACTTCAACGCGGGCGGCGTCGCCTTTTTTGCGGGCGGCGGCAAGGTTGAGCCCGCGGACGTCGAGTGCGCGACCTTCCTTAACGCGGTCAAGGGTAAGGGGGAGCTTGTAGTCCGACCCGAGCAAGCCGCCGTCGTTACCATGATACTCGAGGGCATATACGCAAGCGCAAGGACGGGTAAGCCGTATTATTTTAACGTGTGAAAGCTCATACGCTGCCGGATACTGCAGAAAGCATTGCGCCCCCTAGGGTCATGTATTTCCGTATACACTCCCCGTCGGAGACGCTCGCTTTCTTTGTCTGCGGCGCGTCTGAGCTTTCACATGCAAGTTATGCCGCCGCAAGTGCGGCGGAATGGAGGATAAAATGAAACTTTCCGTATTTAATCCCGTATTAGCGGCGCTCAGTCTTGAGGACACACTGAAGTATCTCAAATCGCTCGACGTGAACGTGCTCGAGCTAGGCTGCGGCGGCTACCCCGGGACGGCGCACGCCGACGTCATAGAGCTGCAAAAAAGCCCCGCCCGTACCGGAGAGCTAAAGAACCTTTTTGAGAAGTACGGCATGGAAATAGGCGCGCTGTCCGTTCACGGCAACTGCGTTCATCCCGACAAAAAAATTGCCGACACCGCGACTAAGGAGCTGGACGCGGCATTCGAGGTGGCGGGCAGGCTCGGAGTACGGCACATAGTGACGTTCTCGGGCTGTCCCGGAGACCAAACCTCAAAATCGCCGAATTGGGTTACGTGCTCGTGGCCGAGCGACTTCAGCAGCCTGCTGGAGTGGCAATGGAACGAAAAGCTCATTCCGTTTTGGAAGGAAAAAGAGAAAGCGGCGCGTCAAGCGGGCGTCAAGGTGTGCTTTGAAATGCACCCCGGCTTCTGCGTCTACAATCCGTCCACCTTGCTAAGACTGCGCAAGGCGACGGGCGCGGGAATCGGCGCGAATTTCGATCCGTCCCACCTTATTTGGCAGGGCATAGACCCCGCAGAGGCAATCAAATATTTAGGCGAAGCCGTCTACTATTTCCACGCTAAGGACACCTATCTAAATAAATCGGAAATAGCCGTTAACGGCGTTCTCGACCAAAAGCCGTATACAAACGAGCAGGACCGCTCGTGGATTTTCCGCACGGTGGGCTACGGCAACGGCGATTTCAAAGCGATGATTTCCGCCCTCCGCATGGTGGGCTACGACCATGTGATTTCGATAGAGCACGAGGACAGCCTTATGACCCCCAAGGAGGGTTTGGAAAAAGCCGTCGCCTACCTAAAATCGGTCATAATTTTCGACTCAACCAAAACCGCGGCATGGTGGGTGTAGGTTTATAGACTGACCGTCTTAATTGCATTATCTACAGATTGCCCTTAGCGAACGAGGCGGAGCCGGAGGCGACGGGGGACATGGCGGCGAAAAATACGCGGTTCTCGCTATTATTTGCGGTAAAGGCGGCAATGGCGGCAATGGTGGTGACGGGGGTAAAGGCGGTAACGCTGGTAATGGCGGTAATGCCGGACACGCGGGAGTGTCTATAAACTCGGTTGCAATTAAGAACACGCAAGGAGCAACTTGTGTTGATGGCGAAAATGGCACTATCGGTCGAGCTGGTACAAAAGGGATCGGAGCTT
>JAITNT010000290.1 GCA_031290295.1 Clostridiales bacterium | reverse complement strand
CCTAACATACGCCTGACGGCGTGGTCAAAGCGGCTTTTGAAAGCGATTGCCGAGCATTCCGCCCGGTTCGAGCGCAGCTTCTTAAGCGACCGCAGATGGGAAAACGACGTGTTTGAAAGAAACGTCGTTAACAATAAGCTGCTCGTAAGAATTGCCGAAACGTTGTTTTTCGGAGAGTATGACGGGACGCGCCTCGCGGGGATATTTGTAATCGACAAGGGGCATATGCGCAGAGCGTCCGCGGTCGGCGAGGCTATAAAGCTCGCCGACGGGCGGACGGTAGGGCTTGTCCACCCTATAGAGCTTGATGCAGGCTCCGCCGACCTCAAGACGATAACTAGCCGCCAGGCTTTTATTCAGATGAAAAGAGAGGTTTATACCGTCAAGGACGCGGAGATCGCGCACAACTGCATTTCGAGATTTAAGGGCAGTATATTGCCGTCGGAGCAATTCGTGGAGCATTTGAAGGCGCGCGGCTACGTCCGCGCCGAGGGCAAGAACGCGGCTTACAAAATTATCGGCGACGTTATGTCCGAGCTTGATTTCTCCGAGCTGACAATACAGGGGCATAACAGCATAAGCGTTAACGAGGTTAGGTTCTATTCGGTAATTAACACACCTAAAATCAAGAGCCTGTACATTACCGATAAGTCCTACGCTATATCGCTCCGCACGCTGCCGGCAAGGTTTTTGTCCGACGCAATCTACGATATGACCAAAATCGTCAAGCTGTAAAGAGAATATTTGATGAAGATACCCGATAATATACTGCTCAAGGTCGCCAAGCCCTCGCGCTATACCGGCGGCGAGTACAATACGCCCGTTATCAAGGAAAATCCGGCGTTACGTTTTGCTATGTGTATGCCCGACGTTTACGAGGTGGCGATGTCTAATCTCGGGATAAGGATTCTTTACGGAATGCTTAACGAGAGGGCGGACACGGCGGCGGAGCGTTGCTTTGCGCCGTGGCCCGACCTCGGAGAGGAATTAAAAGCCAACGCTATACCGTTGGCGTCCCTAGAAACGGGGCGCGCGCTCAAGGACTTCGATATAGCGGGCTTCTCCCTGCAATACGAGATGAGCTACGCTACGGTACTGTATATGCTCGATTTGGCGGGCATACCGCGCGAAAGAGAGCGGCGCGGCGGCGGGCTTCCTATTATAATCGCGGGCGGTCCGTGCACCGTAAATCCTGCGGTTATGTCGGCGTTTGTGGACGTGTTCAGCATAGGCGACGGCGAGGACTCGCTCACGGCGCTTGCGGATTTGTTCATAGAGTGCAAGGCGGCGGGCGGAGATTATAAGGACGCGTTTCTCAGGAGGGCGTCCGGCTTACCCGGCATGTACGTGCCGAAATATAATTACGGGGGCAAGGATCACGCCGTAAGGCGCGCGGTGATAACCGACCTCGAGCGCGCTTATTACCCCGTAAAATTCCTGTTGCCGCAGATAGAGGCGGTGCATGACAGAGCGGTTTTGGAGATATTCCGCGGCTGTACGCGCGGCTGCCGTTTTTGTCAGGCGGGCTTTATTTACCGTCCCGTCCGCGAAAGGACGCCCGGGCGGCTGGTGAGCCTGGCGGACGGCATTGTGGGCGGCTGCGGATATGAGGAGCTTTCACTGTCCAGTCTGTCTACGGGCGACTATCCGCGGCTGTCCGAGCTTATCAAGGGGTTGAAGGATGTTAAGGATAAATACCGTATCAATCTTTCGCTTCCTAGCCTCAGGGCGGACAGCTTCGAGGCGGAGTTTACGGATTCCTCGCGAAAAAGCTCCCTGACCTTTGCGCCCGAGGCCGGGACGCAGCGGCTGCGCGACGTTATAAACAAGAACATTACCGAGGAGGATATCGAGCGCAGTATGACCGCCGCTTTTGAGTCGGGATATTCCTCCGTAAAGCTGTATTTTATGATAGGCCTGCCGACGGAAACGATGGAGGACATAGAGGGTATCGTAGATATCGCGTACAAAATTAAGAAGCTTTACCGCGCGCATTCGACCTCGGGCAAGGCTTTGAGATTGCATGTCAGCACCTCGGTGTTTATACCCAAGCCGTTCACGCCCTTTCAGCGGGAGGCGCAATTATCCGAGCGCGAAACCTACGAACGGCAGAACGTACTCAAGGACCGCCTGCGCCGGGTAGGCGCCGACTACGCCTATCACGACTATACAACGTCCGCGCTCGAATGCGCCTTTTCACGGGGTGACGGACGGCTGTCCGCGGTGCTTTCTAAGGCGGCGGACTATGGTTGCCGCTTCGACGGGTGGACGGAAGAGTTCAAATACGGGGAGTGGCTGAGGGCGTTCGCGGACTGCGGCGTAGACTTAGCCGATTATACCCGCGAACGCGGAGTCAAGGAACCGCTGCCGTGGGATTTTGTGGATATCGGGGTTACGGGTGAATATTTCGGGCGCGAGCGGGAACGGGCGTTCGCCCGCGAGACTACGGATGACTGCCGCAACGGCTGTCTGGGCTGCGGCCTGGAGAAGGAATGCGGTCGGGTGTCGGAGGCCAAAAATGCTGTTAGTGCGTTATGAGCGTAAAGCGGCGGCGGCGTACGTGCCGCACCTCGACGTACTGCGCGCCTTTACGCGTATCATACGCCGGGCGGGGCTGCCTATACGTTATTCGGAAGGGTACAATCCGCACATGCGGCTTTACTTCGCCAGTCCCGTACCCGTCGGCATGAAGTCCGAATGCGAGTACTGCGTCGCGGAAAGCGACTGCGGCGCGGACGAATTTACGGCGCGTTTTAACGCCGTAAGTATGCCCGGGATAAGGGCGCTTGCGGCTATACCGGTTTCGGCGGATCCTAACGTGGCGTTTATAGGCGACGCCTGCGAATATGAAATGACCCTTGCGGGCGCGGAAAAATTCAAGACGGATATATTGTCTATCGTCGGGAAGCCCGTTATAATAACTTATACGGCAAAGGGCAGGGATGTAACGGAGGATGTGACGGACAGGATAATAAATCTGAAAATGACGGGCGACACCGTTACCGCGATACTTTCGGCGGGACTGAAAAATCTGCGGGCGGACAGATTCGCGGCGCACATAATAAAAACCGTTACGGGCGAATGCGCGGTGGACATTTTGCGCAAAAACCTGTATAATAACGGACGGGACGGTTTGACGCTCATAGACGAGTATGTCAAGAGCCGTTTTCCCGGGTAACGCGGAGGTTTCCTTGAAGAAAAACGAAGCAGCGGAAATCTATATCGACATCGATAAGTCCGGCAAGGCGTGCGTCGCGCTCGTAGAGGGCGGTAATTTGGCGGAGTATTATATCGAACGCCGCGCGGAACGCCGCATTCTAGGGAATATCTACAAGGGCGTCGTCGTTAACGTCCTGCACGGCATGCAGGCGGCTTTTATAGACATAGGGCTTAGCCGCAACGCCTTCCTGTATGTCGGCGACATCAGCATCGACCGTTCCGGCGTTACGAATCCGGAGAATATAAAAATGCCCGAGCGGCTTACTCTCCGGGCGGGCGATATGATAATGGTGCAGGTAGTCAAGGAGGAAAGCGGCGCTAAGGGCGCGCGCGTGACGAGTAATATTTCGCTCGCGGGACGGCTGGTCGTTATGACGCCGACGCTTAACTTCGTAGGCGTTTCCCGAAAGATTCCGGACGAAAAAACCCGCGGGGAGCTGGAAAAAACCGTGCTTGCCGCGCGCGGTCAGAGCGATTGCGGCTATATCGTAAGGACGGCGGCCGCCGAGACCGGCAGACGCGCGGTCGTCGCGGAAATGCGCGAGCTGTCGGAGCGGTTCGATAAGATTTCCGCGGATTATGTAAAGGCTGCGCCCAAGGAAATGGTTTTTAATGAGGGCAATCTCGTTTTCAGGACGGTGCGCGACATGATTAAACCTAACGTGCAGAGAATTTATACCAACGACGCCGCCACCTTCGGGGATATGAAGATTCAGATGAAAACGGGCATGGCGGATTACATCAAGAAGCTCGAGCTGTACGCGGACGCCAAGGAAATGTTCACCGCGTTCGGGCTGCACCAAAAAATCCAACAGCTTATAGATCGCAAGGTTTGGCTTAAATCGGGCGGCTATCTCATTATAGACAAGACCGAGGCGCTGACCGTAATCGACGTTAACAGCGGGCGTTACAGCGGCGGCGCGCAACTCGAGGACACCGTTTTTTCGGTTAACCTCGAGGCGGCGGAGGAGATAGCGCACGTTATGCGCCGCCGCAACATCGGCGGTATCGTTATCGTCGATTTTATAGATATGGCTCTGGAGGAGCATCGCGCGAGCGTGCTCGAAAGACTCGGCGAATTCCTGAGCCTCGACCGTACAAAAACAAAAATCGCGGGCATGACGCAGCTCGGGCTGGTGGAAATCACGCGCAAAAAGACGAGAAACGATATTTCCTACGACCTTACCGAGCCTTGTCCGTACTGCGGCGGCGACGGCTTCATTCATTCATCGGAGTATGTCGCGAGCCGTTTGAAGTACGATTTGCAGGAGATTTTCCGATTAAGCGACCCGCCCGCGGTCACCGTTACCGTAAGCCCGTCCGTCAAGGAAAGGTTGTTTTCGGGGCTTCTGAGCAGGGAGTGCGAGACGATTTGGGCGTTGAAAAGGATTTATATCGTCGCGGACGAAAATCTGCACTGCAACAAATACAGAATACAAATCGAAAAGGACACGATACTAACGCTTGCCGACAGCGCCAAGCTGTTGTACTGACTGCTTAGCACGGGAGATAAACGATATGCGCTACATCAACAAGGAATACGGATTTTCATTCCGGCCGCCGTACCTCGATAAATTTACCGAGGAATCGCCTAAAGGCCCGCCGATAAAGGATATACATTTTCCGGGTCGCTGTATAATCGGCGCGGGGTATGATTATTCCGCCATTAACGGCGCGATGCTCGTCGGCAAAAACGGCTCGCTTTGGGGCGTTAAGGTAAGCTGCTTCGACGGCGGCAGGTGGCTGGATAACGACGATTTTATTCAGAATATGGGTTCCGCGTGCGCTAACACCGCGGACGGCTCGTTCGCGCATTTTGCGAGCGGCTCTCTTACGGTAAAATGGGCGAAGCACAATGAGCAGGGGCTTGCGGTAACGGTGGGCGCGTCTAAGAAGCTTAGAGTAAGGGTTATATTTTATCCGTGCTATAACTGGCCGGGCGAGCTGTCTATCGAGGGCACCTTTGTCAAGGGGCGGTCGCCGTACGTCGCGGTTATTCCCGGCGAGGTTTCTCTGAGCCCGGTTTCCGCCGTGTACAAAAACCGTTATCAGGTGATACTCGATACGCAGCCCGAGCGCGAGTTTTTTGTCGCGCACAGCTACGATAAGCCGATAGACTCCGCGACCGGCGCGTGCGGCGAGGTTATGATGGATTTCATCATTAATAAGTATCAGCCCTCGATTTATATTTACGCCGCGGTGGGCGACGAGAAGATTTTGGGCGTGGAATATCCGCGCCGCGATAAGATAGCCAAGCTCATAGAAACCTCCGAGCTTAGGTACGGCGTTAACCGCACTACGGGCAGCGGTCTGGGGTACGTCGCGGAGAACATGCTTAACTCGATAATGTGGAGCAGGATTTATTATCCGTATCTGAAGGATATGATTTTCAGTCCGCAGCGGTCCTTGCTGGATAATCACTTCAATATCGACGGTACCGAGGAGAATATAACGGCGATTTTAGGTTGCTTTGTCGGGGACGGGAGAATGAGCGAGCCGCAGCTCGGCATAACCGTAGAGGACAAAATGATGGCGGTGCTGTCCGTTTGGCATATTTACGCGCACATTAAGGAAAAGGCGGGGCTTGTCAAGCTTTACGGCAGGCTTATCAAGCTTTATCCTCCCGACGCGCGTCTTGTCACGGCGGGCGCGGAAAAAACCGAAATAGCCTATAAGTGGACCGACAGCCCGCTCAAGGAGCGGTATAACGCCGCGCTCCCGGTTTATTCGCTGGATATGTCGTGCATGCAACTGCTTGCGTTCGATATTTTGGAACGCATCGCGGTGCGGTTCGATTTGCCGGAGGCGCGTCCCTACGGGTTGGCTAAGCAGGAGCTTATCAAGCTGATTAACGAGGTGTTTTGGAACGAGGAAAAGCGGCTTTATATGAACCGCTACGTCAACGGCACGTGGGCGATTAATTACGGCGCCACCTCGTTTTATCCGCTTATAGCGGGTGCCGTCGATTCGGTCGAAAGGCTTACCGAGCTTGTTAACAATCTTACCGACCCTAAAATTTTTTGGGGGGACTACGCGGTGCCCACGCTGTCGCGCGACAACCGCTATTACGGCAAGAAGTCCAAGCCCGACGGCAACGGAAAATCAAGCCCGGCGTATTTGGATTACCGCGGAAGCATTGTTCCGCATGTGAACTATATTATCTACCACGGGCTTGTCAGATACGGTCTTGACGAGATAGCCGCCGAGTTTGCGGCTAAGTCCGTTCAGCTGTGGAAGAATAACGATACGCCTAACGTAGAGAATTACAGCCTCTATCTGCCTACGGGAGGACCTGCAAAGAACAAGGAGTATTTGTCGATTAACGGAAACATGCTTGCCGTAATCGGCATGCAGGAGCTGATTGACACGGAATACTTCCGTTCGGACACCAAGAACGCGATACGCTTCGGAACCTTTGCAAAGGGTAAGCATTCCTTAGCCAACGTGAAGCTGCTCGGTCACGCTTACGGTATAGAAATCGATAATACGGTAACGACGCTTATGATAGATAACCGTACGGTTTTTACCGCGGAGGGCGGTCGTTGCTCGGTTCGTCAATTCACGGACGGCAGGGACGGCTGCATGTTCAAAATCGACGCTAACGAGGATTTGCAAATAACGATGAATATACCGCTGAACCCCGCCCCCGGAGAGAAACGCGTTCACATAAACTTCGCCGTCCCCGCCGGAAAGAGCAAGGTAGTTATAGAGGGCGATACGCCGAATATACAGCTTATTAACGCGTAGAGCAAACCGACCGGCTACCCATTTTCCCGAGCCCCTGTCGCAAATTTATATCCCGAATTTCTTTACATTTACCCGATTTTAGGCTATACTATTATATTATGACATGTACAAACTGTTTGCACGAAATATCCGCTTCCGCCGCCCGCTGTCCGTACTGCGGCGCGGTTTCCGCCGGTGACGGGGTTTCCGACGGCGCCGCCGACACCCGTTGCGAGCCCGACATATTAGAGGTTCTGCGTTCGGGTACGGAACAGGTTATCGAGGTTGTCCGCCAGGAGTTCTCCGTAGCGGAATACGCCCCCGATGTCAAGCCTCAAAAAATGCATACGCTGGAACGCCGCCTTGTGTGGGAGCTTATCGCCACCGTTTTTTTCAGTCCGTTGGGCTTTCCCGCGTTTATGCGCCCCAACAAAACCTACGCCGTCTATAAGCTGTTTCTTACCGCTATGGCGTCGTTATTGCTTATAGCGCATTTTCCGTGGCTGTTTATCGCGGCGGGATTTTATTACGTATTCGATTTAACGGCGGCAAGCGTAAGACTTCGCGTTTACAAACGCGGCAAGAGGCTGTCCGCCCGCGCCGCCGCGGGAAAGACCGTTCTATGAACAAGCAAACGGTAGTCGTAGGCATGAGCGGCGGCGTGGATTCCTCCGTCGCCGCGCTTCTTCTCAAAAACCGCGGCTGCAACGTAATAGGGCTTTTTATGGACAACTGGGAGGAGGAAACCGCCGACGGTCATTGTTGCGCCGAGGAGGACTACGCCGACGTGCGCGCCGTCTGCTCGTTATTAGAAATTCCGTATTATTCGGTTAATTTTGCCCGCGAGTACAAGGACTTCGTTTTTAAGCATTTTTTGGAGGAGTATGCGCGCGGACGCACGCCAAACCCCGACGTTCTGTGTAACCGCGAAATCAAGTTCGCTAGCTTTTTGACGTTTGCGCTGAAGCTCGGCGCGGACAAAATCGCCACGGGACACTATTGCGGCGTTGCGGAGCGCGACGGCAAATTTTATCTTGCCAAGGCGCGCGACGCCGATAAGGATCAAACCTATTTTTTGAATCAGCTGTCGCAAACCCAGCTTTCGTATAGTCTTTTTCCTCTGCAAGGCTATTTGAAATCCGAGGTTCGCGCTATCGCCAAAAAGAACGGCGTCGCCGTCGCGGACAAAAAAGACTCGACGGGTATTTGCTTTATCGGAGAACGCAAATTTAAGGACTTCCTCAAGGGTTATCTGCCCGCTAATCCCGGCGATATAGTGGACGCGGACGGCAATTTTATCGGACGCCACGACGGACTGCCGTACTATACTAAGGGTCAGCGAAGAGGTTTAGGGATAGGCGGCGGACATGACGGCGACGGCCGCTGGTTCG
>JAITNT010000273.1 GCA_031290295.1 Clostridiales bacterium | reverse complement strand
ATCGCACCCCCCGCCGCCTCGAACCGGAAAAACATTGCCGGCTCGACTACCTCAACCCCGCCCAGCATGCCGATATCGCGCCAGAGCTTATTAAGCCCCCTGCCGTCGTCGGTTCCGGTAAGCCAATGCATACACCCGTCCACAAACTCGCCGTTGCGATACCAGCCCGTACACTGTCCGCCAAGCAGGCTATGCTTCTCCGCGATGACGCTTTCAAACCCGTACAGCCGCGCAAAAATCCCCGCCGTCAACCCGGCGATCCCGCCGCCTACGATAACAATCCGCTTACTCATTCTCGCCGCCTCTTATATGACTATTATATTAGACTTGTTTAACCAGCGTCAACGCTTCCGCTATCGTTTTATCCATGTCGTAATATTGATATTTACCCAACCGTCCGCCGAAGCTTACCTTAGGGTCGGCTTGAGCGAGGGCGGAATACTTTTTGTAAAGCGCGTCGTTTTTTTCGCTGTTAACGGGGTAGTACGGCTCGTCGCCCTTTTGCCATTTCGCGGGGTATTCATAGGTCACAACCGTTTTGTCCTGCTTGCCGAATTCAAAATGCTTGTGCTCGATTATTCTTGTGTACGGCACGGAAAACTCGGTATAATTAACCACGGCGTTGCCCTGAAAATTACTTTCTTCCAAGATTCTCTGCTCGAAGCGCAAGCTTCTGTATTCGAGAGAACCCAAGCTATAGCCGAAATACTCGTCGATCATGCCGGTATAAATGATTTTTTCGGCAAGCTTAGACAATTCTTCTTTTTCCTTAATATAATCGCAACCCAACCGTACCTCCGTACCGGCAAGCAGCTTGTCGAATATTTGCGTGTAGCCGCCTATAGGAATGCCTTGAAACCTGTCGTTAAAGTAATTGTTGTCATAAGTAAATCGTATCGGAACGCGCTTAATGATGAACGGCGGAAGCTCCTTTGCGCTCTTGCCCCACTGCTTTTCGGTGTAACCCTTTATCAGCTTTTCGTATATATCCCTGCCCGCCAGAAATAAAGCCTGTTCCTCCAGATTCTTAGGCTCGGTTACGCCCGCGTCGCGCCGCTGCGCTTCTATGATTTCCATAGCCTCGCGGGGGGATGCGACGTTCCACATCTTGCTGAAAGTGTTCATATTGAACGGAAGATTATAAATCTCGCCCTTATACGACGCAATCGGCGAATTAATGTAATTGTTAAATTCGGCAAACCGCCCTATATAGTCCCATATTTCCTTTTTGTCGGTATGAAAAATATGCGCGCCGTACTTGTGCACGTTAATTCCTTCCACGCTCTCGGTTCTTGCGTTGCCGCCGACGTGCTTCCGCCTGTCTATTACAAGGACTTTTTTGCCGGCGCGGCGCGCCTCGTAAGCAAAAACGCTTCCGAATAACCCCGCTCCGACGACCAAATAATCATACATTTCTTCTGCTTCTTCTGTATCCGACTCTGTTTTTGAACGCGGCGATCCTCGAAACGGAATAACCGTTGTTTCCCTTTACCGGCTCGTTAAGTCTTTGCCAAATAATGTCGGCGAAAATCTCTGCTCCGTCGTACCTTTGTTGCGACTTACAAGCCTCGCGGTAAGGCTCCATAAGCGCCGGCTCCGACACCCACCGTTCGATAAGCTTGACGGCTTTTTTTACGCTTTCCCGCTTAACCGCGCAACCCGCGTATTCGACGTAATGCGCGCAAATCCACTTTTCGATAGGCGTGGCGCAAAACGTCACGATCGACGGCGCGCCGAAATACGACGGCTCGGCGAGGTTGCTCGCGCCCGCCTTTCCGACAAACAAATCGCAGCAGGCGGCGAGCGTAAGCATTTTATCGGTGAAGCCGAACGGCGCGAAGTGTATATTTTCGGGCGGCTTCAAACCGCAAAATTCCTTATAAAGCCTCTCGTTCTTGCCGCAAACGGCTACGACCGTCATTTTGAGCTTCGATTTCATAAGCGCAAGAACCGTATCTCTCAGCTTGCCCGCGCCGTACGCGCCGTCGGCCAGCAAAACGGTGAAGTTATCCTCCGGCAGTCCCGTCAATTTGCGGTAATACCGTCTGCCCTCGGTCATGTCCTTGACCTCCTCTCTTATGAGAAAAGGTATCACGGCGAGCTGGTTTTGGGTAAATCTGCCGCCCATAAGCGCGGCGCGTTCGCCCGCGAAGCTGCTAAGCCCCACCAAATCCGCCCTGCTGTCCCACTGTCTGCCGATAATCGGGTCGGGAACGTAGGTAATCACCTTAGCGTTGATAAGCCCCAGCGCCCGCGCCTCGCAAGCGTAGTACATCGTGGAAAAATGCGTATTGACTATGACGCGCGCATCAAGCTCCTTTATATAGTCTAGCGAGGGCGCAAAACCCTTTTTGTATCTTTTTTCCATGAGGTATTTCATAGAAGTCCGCGCTCCGGTTAACCTCATCAAAAAAAACTGCATGAATCCGTAAAATTTGCTTTTATTGTGCCGCTTGACCTCGGCGACCAGCTCGTCCTCGACAAATTTCATGTCGGGATTGAGCTTATCCTTAAAAAAAGCCGTCTTAACTATCTCCGTCACGCCGCCGTATTTCCGCTCGAACGCCTTACAAATTGCGTTCATCGGCATAATATGCCCCAGACCGGCCTCTACGAATGCGAAAACTACCTTAGGTTTCTGATCCTCCATATCGCCCTCCCATATTCGTATTATATCACAGTCTTTACGATTTATCTACTAAAAACCGACCGAACGCGAATAAGCCGCCAATACGCGGAACAATGCTATCGCGCAGTCGAAACATCTCTTCACCGCTTGCAAGCCGCGATAGACGCGAATGCGCACTCACTCCGTCGCCTCTTGCGGGCGGCTCGATTCGCTTTATCGCATTCGGGCGGACTTCAACGGCATAGTCTTATCCGGGTTATTAATACTCGTATTGTTCGGTTAATAGCCGCCATGTCATTCAGAGGCGCGTTAGCGCCGTAGGAATCCAGTTTTAACTTTTCCTATATTCTACCCGCTTCTCCTCTTGCTAATTATTCTCTTGCCCTCTCGTCCTCTCGCCCTCTTCCTTTCTCCCTCATCAGAGTGAAGAAAACCCCGTCTACGCGGCTTTCTCGCTTGACAGCTCGGCGAATTTCGCCGCCGTAATACGCTTTTCGGCGATCGCCTGGCTGACGCTCTGATGCGCCGCGGCGACCTTGCCGTCGTAACCGGGCTGAGCCTTGACGCCCGCCTTTCCGTTGACAAGCGCAAGGTACGCCAGCACCTTGGAATTCGCTTTGGTGGCGGCCTTTGCCGCGGCCTTTTCGGCGTTGGACAGCTCTGCCTTCGCTTGGGCGACGGCTACGGCCTTCTCCTGCGCCGCAAGCCTCCCGGCATCGGCGTTAGCCGCTTTCAGTCCGTCAAGCTTCTTTTCGGCGCGCTTTTTCACGACGTTATAATCCGGGAATATGATAAGGAATATGAAGAAGAAAATCACCATGGAAATACCGCCCATGACGACCATCGTAATTATGTTCGTAATCGCCGCCGGTAACGCCGTGCCTACCGCGCCGTTTGCGACGGGCAGCCAAACGCTGTTAACGCCGTTGCAGAACAGCGACGTCAGCACCCAGCCGATAAAATACCACATTGCCTGAAAGGCGGGGTTGCCGTGCGACTTAAACGTAATATTGCGTTGAAGCGGAAAGTTAATAACCTGTGCAAGAAAGGTCGCTATCTCGAAAGCGATAAAATAGCCCAGCCCGCCGCCGATAAGAACCCCGCTTGTTACATCGCCTACCGTTTTGTAATTCACGGCGTAACCCAAAAGGTTAAAGAACCAATCCTGACCGCCCGCGTTATACATAAGCACCTTCGGCCATAAAAATTCCGTTCCCGCCAGCCCCGCGCCGAATACCATCGGCAAAAACAAGGTGACAAGATATTGAAAGATAGTTACGCCCTCGCTAAAGACTATAAAAAAGAAAATCTGATAAATCAGCTTAGACAGCTTAGGCTTCTTGCTTGAAAACCCGTACCATGCCGACAGCCACTTGCGGCCTATTTTTTGGAAGAAAGCGACGAACGCGTTTTTGGACAAGGGCTTGATTTCCTTGATTATTTCTTCCTTGGACAGCAGAGGCGCGTCGGCAATTTTCACCTCTTTTGCGGCTTTCTTCTCGGCCTTCATCTCTTTTTTCCTCCTGCGTCCTTCCTTAAAGAACAAATTTAAGCCCTTGCAAAACCGACCGTTAAACATGGTCAACAGCCCGTTCACCTGACCGCCCGTAACCGCGCCGCCCGTCATTCTCGACAGCCCTCTTACCGGCATGTGAAAAAGTCCGAGCATGATTACGTTGGCAAGATCGCGCTTGCCGAACGCGCGCAGCAGCTTGTATGCGAACCTTAACAGCCCAGCAAAAAATCTGCCCGCCCAGCCCTTGGCGTATTTCAGATCCGATATCGCCGTGTTTTGGTCGACGGCAATGCGGTTCTTCTTGATAAAATCAAAGTTCGGATTAGGCGCCTTTCTTCCGAGCAGTCTCTCGAATTCGTCAAGACCGACGTCGGCGGCGCGACCGGAATAATAGGACGGCAATTCGTCGGGCGTATACGGCGACTCTGCGCCCGTCCCCTTGACGTGCAAAGCCGCGCTAAGCCTGATGTCCGCGCTCGACGAGCCTATCATAATCCCGTAATCGCAGCTCTCGACCTCCCAGGCGTTCGTCTTGACGTTAAAGTAGCGGAAGGTGTACTCGTCAAACGGAATGTGTACGGTCTTAACCTCTCCCGCCTCCAAGCTTACCTTAGCGAAGCCCTTCAGCTCCTTTTTCGGTCTGAAAACCTTACCGTGCTCCGCGCCTACATACAGCTGCGCGACCTCCGCGCCCGCGACCGTGCCGGCGTTTTTCAGCTTGAACGTAACGCCCTCGTCCGTTACGGAAATATCGCCGTACTCGAAGCTTGTATAGCTAAGCCCGTAGCCGAAAGGATATTTGACCTTTATTCCCGCCGTATCGAAATAGCGGTATCCTACGAACAAGCCCTCTCTGTATTCGACCGTAGCCTGCTCGCCCGGGAAGTGCGACGCGCTCGGGCTGTCCGCGTACCTGCACGGATAGCTCTCCGCAAGCTTGCCGGACGGATTCACCCTGCCCGTAAGCGCGTTAAGCATGGCTTTCGCGCCCGCCTGTCCGCCGAGATAGCCGTGCAGTACGGCGGCGACGCCGTCCGTAAAATCCGTTTCTATCGCCGCGCCGCAGGACAAAACCGCGATAATTTTCTTTCCGGTGGCTTTTAAGGCGGCTATAAGCTCCAGCTGGTTCTGCGGAAGCCGCATACTCGTTCTGTCCAGGCCCTCGGTCTCGGTAGCCTCGTCAAGCCCTATGTACA
The DNA here is from genome assembly GCA_031290295.1 of Clostridiales bacterium. Taxonomy (GTDB): domain Bacteria; phylum Bacillota; class Clostridia; order Christensenellales; family DUVY01; genus JAITNT01. Next base: position 101 of record JAITNT010000273.1, on the reverse strand, counting down.
GCAGCACCGTGTCGGCGCGCATTGCGAGCTTGACCGCCTTTTTTATCAGTCCGCCGCTTTTCTTGCCGTAACGCTTGAAGCCCGGCTGATAGCCGATGTAA
>JAITNT010000259.1 GCA_031290295.1 Clostridiales bacterium | reverse complement strand
AAACGGAGTATTGATGAAAAACATACGGAATTTTTGCATAATCGCGCATATCGACCACGGAAAGTCCACGCTTGCCGACCGTCTCATAGAAATGACGGGCACGGTGAGCAAGCGCGACATATCCGAGCAAATGCTCGACAGCATGGATTTGGAGCGAGAGCGCGGAATAACCATTAAGCTCACGCCGGTAAGAATGTTTTATACGGCGTCGGACGGGCACGAGTATGTTTTTAACCTTATAGACACGCCGGGTCACGTTGACTTTACCTATGAGGTAAGCCGCTCGTTAGCCGCGTGCGAGGGCGCGCTGCTTGTCGTTGACGCGAGCCAGGGTATAGAAGCGCAAACGCTCGCAAACGTCTATCTTGCGCTCGATAATAATTTGGAAATTCTGCCGATAATCAACAAAATCGACTTGCCGTCCGCCGACCCCGTCGCCGTACAGCGCGAAATCGAGGACGTAATAGGTCTTGACGCGTCGGAAGCGCCGCACATTTCCGCTAAGGAGGGCAAGAATATCACGGCCGTGCTCGAGCAGGTAGTCAGGCTCGTTCCGCCCCCTAAGGGCTCGGCGGACGACCCGCTGAAGGCGCTGATTTTTGACAGCTATTACGATAATTTCAAGGGCGCAATCTGCCTTGTACGCGTATTTGAAGGCACGGTAAAGCAGGGCGTCAAAATCCGCATGATGGCAAGCGGCAAGGAATACGACGTCACCGAGGTGGGCGTTTTCAGCCCCAAGCCCTTAACGGTAGGCGAGCTTACGGCGGGCGACGTCGGTTACGTCGCGGCGAGCATAAAGAATATTGCCGAAACGACTCCGGGCGACACGATAACCGAGGCGGCGCGCCCTACGCTCAAGGCGCTCCCCGGCTACAAAAAGGTGCAGCCGGTCGTGTTCTGCGGTATTTTCCCGGTAGACGGTTCGCGTTACGGCGACCTGAAGGACGCGCTCGAAAGGCTCAAGCTTAACGACGCGTCGCTTAATTACGAGCCGGAAACGAGCGCCGCTTTAGGCTTCGGCTTCCGCTGCGGCTTTTTGGGTCTTTTGCATATGGAGATAATCCAGGAAAGGTTAGAGCGCGAATTCGACCTCGATTTGATAACCACCGCGCCCAGCGTTATTTATAATGTTTTCCGCGCAAACGGCGAAAAGCTGTCCATTTCTAATCCCTCTAATCTGCCGCCCGCGGGAGAAATCGAATACATGGAGGAGCCCGTAGTGGCCGCGGATATTTATTCGCCGCCCGACTATATAGGACCTATTATGGACCTGTGCATAGAGAAGCGCGGCGAGTTCGCGGACATGCAGTATCTTGACAAGGGCCGCGTAAAAATGCATTTTGTAATGCCGCTTAACGAGATAGTGTACGACTTTTTTGACAGCTTGAAATCCCGCACGAGAGGGTACGCAAGCTTCGATTACGAAATTAAGGGGTTCAAGGCGAGCGAGCTGGTAAAGCTCGACATTCTGTTGAACAACGAGCTTTGCGACGCGCTCTCGATTATAGTGCACCGCGATAAGGCGTACGCGCGCGGACGCTCGATAGCCGAGAAGCTGAAGGACGTAATTCCGCGCCAGCAGTTTGAAATTCCTATCCAAGCCGCAATCGGCGGCAAGGTTATCGCCCGGGAAACCGTAAAGGCCGTACGAAAGGACGTTCTCGCCAAATGCTACGGCGGCGACATAACGCGCAAGAAGAAGCTGTTAGAAAAGCAAAAAGAGGGTAAAAAACGTATGCGGCAGGTGGGCAGCGTAGAGGTTCCGAGCGAAGCCTTTATGTCCGTGCTGAAGCTCGATAAGTAAGCGATGACGGGCATTTATATCCATATACCGTTCTGCGTTAAGAAGTGCGCGTATTGCAGCTTTGTATCCGAACGCGTATCCGACGAAAGAAAGGCGCAATACCTAAAAAGGCTTGCGGAAGAAATAAGGAGCGGGCTGTCCGCCCGCCCGGACGCGGACACCGTCTATATCGGAGGAGGCACGCCCAGTCTGTTGTCGCCTAAGGAGCTGGAAGCGGCGCTCGTGCCCGTAATAGAGAACGTCAATTTATTTAATCCCGAAATATCAATGGAGGCTAACCCCGAGAGCGTAACCCGCGACAAAATAAACGCCGCAAAAAGCCTCGGCGTTAACAGAATAAGCCTTGGGTTGCAATCTATGTCTGACATAGTACTTCGTAAATCGGGCAGAATTCACACCAAAAACGACTTTTTGAGGGCAATCGACGCGGTTTACGACGCCGGAATAGAAAACATAAGCGCCGACCTTATGCTGGGGCTTCCCGGTCAAGATATTGACGGCGTATCGAGCGATATCGCGGAATTGAAGAGCTTGCCTATAAAGCACCTGTCCGTCTATGCCCTAAAGGTCGAGGAGGGCACTCCGATGTGCGGCAATTACGAGCCGGACGCGGACTTGCAGGCGGACATGTACGAGACCGTTCTGACCGCTCTGGGCGATGAATTCCCGAGGTACGAGGTGAGTAACTTTGCCCGCGCGGGTTACGAATGCCGTCATAACATAAAATACTGGCGGCTGGATCCGTATTTTGGCTTCGGCGCGGCCGCGCACTCTCTTTGCGATAACGTTAGATATGCAAATCCCGACGGCATTGACGCCTATATGCGCGGCGAGCCTAAAGCTTCGCTGCCGATTCCGAGCGGGGAGCAAAAGCAGGAGTTTATAATGCTGGGGCTTAGGCTTGCGGCGGGTATATCCGTGTCCGAATACCGCGCAAGATACGGAGAGGGGCTGTTTTCCTCGGCACACGCCGCCGGCATAAGCAAGCATCTAAAGACGGGCGCATTGCTTTTGGAAGGGGACGCATTAAGGCTATCGAGCGACGCATTTTACATCATGAATACTGTTTTAACCGATATTTTATAGTACTATGCGTGGCATAATACTGTAATTTTCGCTTGTTTTGTCGGAAAAGAAACTTATTGCGGCGGGGTCGGCAGAATTTATCCGTTCCGCCGTGCCCGTCGTATTTTATTGCAAACCGACGTTAAATCTGTTATACTGTATCATAAAGTATTGTCGGCGGAGAAAAGTTAAATACGGGGGTGGGGATATGACGCCTAGGAATTATTTGCGTTTAATCAAAAACGAGAGTGACTGCCGAATTATCGATATGCAGTATAAGCTCGGTATGCTTGTATTTTTTTTGAGCCTTGTATTGACCGTTCTATTTAACGTTTTTAAGTCGACTGATTTTATCGCGGCATTGGTTTTAGGCTCTTTGGCGGCGATAGGCATTTTGAGTTATATGCTGATGTCCGTACTTTTGAAAAAACG
>JAITNT010000257.1 GCA_031290295.1 Clostridiales bacterium | reverse complement strand
CGCCGTCCGTAAGAAGCATGTCCTTAAACTCAACCGGCTTAAAAACCATGGGAATAGCGATACTCGCCCGAACCGCCTGCCACAGCAAGCCTTTCTTAAAAACGTGGGTCTTTCCGGTGTTAAGGTCGCAGGCAACCGCAAGGTATTCTATGCTCAAATCCTCGATTTTTTTCTCGCCGAGCAAGCTGATAATAAGCTTAGTTACGCGTTCGCCCTTCAGGATAGCGAGCTTTTTATTCGGCGAAGCGCTGAAATCCATAACGAACGCCTGATTAATTTCGCCCGCGAGGCTTTCCATCTCGTTAAGGGTTATTCCCGCGCAAAACGCGCCGCCGACGAGCGAGCCCATGGACGCGCCGCCGATTATGTCAATCGGAATATTATGCTCGGTAAGAACCTGCAGAACGCCCACATGACAGAAGCCGCGCGCGCCGCCCGCGCCGAGTACTAGACCGATTCTAGGTTCAGACATATATTCACACCTCACAGATTTAACAATAGATATATTATATCAGATTTTATTAATTTTTGTAATATATTCGAGTACCGCAGAGGGTATAAATTTTGAGCAATCGCCCCCGAGCTTCAGCAATTCGCGTATATACGAGCTTTGAATATGCTCTTGATCGCCCCGCGCCGTGAAATACACGCATTCGATATCGGGCAATTGCGTTTTGTATACCTCAAAAAGCACCTTCTCATACTCGAAGTCGGTCGTGTTGCGCAAGCCGCGCACAAGATACCTTGCGCCCTTAGCCTTGCAAAAATCCGTCAGCAGACCCGAAAAGCTCTCCGCGCTGATACCGCGCTCGCCTTTTAGGGCAAGCTCCGCCATTTCGAGCCGCTCCTTGAGCGTGAACGCCGTCCGCTTTTCGGCGTTATCGCACACCGCGACAATTACGTTATCGAACGCCCTTGCCGCGCGGCGGGCAATATCGACGTGTCCGAGGCTTATCGGATCAAAGGTTCCCGCAAAGATACATTGCTTCATAATACCCTCCTCTATTTTTTTGCTTTAACGAACGTAAGGCAATTAACGCCGTACTTCCTTATATCCGCTATCTCGTACCCGTCCGATTCCGGCAAGGCGTAGGACGCGGCGTTTTCACTGATAACCAGTCCGCCCTCGCGCAACACGCCGCTCTCAAATACCGCCGACAGCAATTCCCGCCGCCCCTCGGGGTTGTACGGCGGATCGATAAAGATATAATCGAACGCGTCCTTAGCGGACGTTTCGATATACGTTAACGCATCCGACTTAACAACCCGCGCGTTAGCGGACAACAGCTTGAGATTGTCTTGTATTAAGCCTGCGCTCACCGGGTCGCCGTCCACAAAAACAACGCGCGCGCCGCGGCTCAAGGCCTCTATACCGACGTTCCCCGTGCCCGCGAACAGGTCGAGAAAATCATAGCCGATAATTTTGGTTTGCAGTATATTAAACAACGCTTCCTTAGCTCTGTCCGAGGTAGGCCGTATTTCCTTGCCGCGCGGAGGGCTTAACAGCCTGCGTCCGCGGTACAGACCGCCGATTACCCTCATCTTCCTTCTTCGATACCGCGCTTGTGGCGCAAGAACGCTTCGTGACGACCGCGCTCGCGCTCCCCGCCGAAAATATACCCTGCGCCATAAACGAGCGCGGGCAGCGCCGCCGTTATAAGGAAAAGCCATAAATAAGAGCTTGCGCCGTCCGCGAAGCTTATTCTTACCGATCTTAAAAATTCAACGAACGGCAGCTGTAACAGCAACAGAACGTATCTGGTAAAATCTACTCCCGCCGCCGAAACGACGGTAAGCAATACGATCAAAGCCGCGTATATGCCGCCTATCACAAAGCCCTTACGGACGGCGTATTCCTTTGCACGTACGTCGAAGCCGCGCGGCGCGCTGTTTCTGGACAGGTTCCTCATAAGCCGCTTAAAATCCGCCGTGCCGATAATCATAGCGCAGGGGAATAATATCGCGCAGGACAGTATAAAGATAAGCAAGCCTGCGAACCCTTGCCAAAAAACGGCGGAATCCGGAATCGCCGCCGCCGCAAACCCGAGCATAACAAACATCAGGCTCAACAAAAGTATTACCCCCGAACGCACGCCGTAGCTTCCGCAACCCCTCAAAATATTCTTCAAATTCCTATCCTTCCTTAGTTTTTTGCGGTTTGTTTTAACTTCCGTACCGCCGCACTCCGACGGCGCGATATTTTTCGCCGTATACGGCGATATAACAGCTTGTGAAAGCCCTGACGCCGTACGAACCTTCACACTAGGTACTCCCTAAACGGCAACGCATTAAAAGCCGTAAGAACGTCGTAGCTTATCGTTCCCGACCAACCCGCTATATCCTCGGCGGTCACGCCCGCCCCCAGAAGCGTCGCGATGCCGCCCGGCATAACGTTACCCGCGTCCGTAACGTCTACCGTCATCATGTCCATGCAAACCGTTCCCGTAATCGGACAACGGCGGTCGTTAATCATGACGTGACCGCGGTTGACCAACCGCGGATAGCCGTCGCCGTACCCGGCGGACAGAACGGCTGCCGTGCAATCGCGGTCGGCGGTATACGATATATTATACCCTAATTTTTCCCCCGCGTGAAGTCTTTTCAGGCAAAGAATTTCCGCGGTAACACTCATCACGGGTTTTTGTCCGACGGGAGGCCCGTAACCGTACAGCATAATGCCGCTTCGCACGCCGTCAAAAAGACATTTGCCGCCGCGCAATATAGCCGCGGAGTTAGCGGCGTGTACCAAAATACTCCCGCGCCCGGGCAAAAGGCTAAGAAACCTTTCAAAGGTATTCAGCTGATAATCGAAATATTCGGCGTCGCCGTCCGCGGTGGCGAAGTGCGTATATATTCCGGTAATCTCGCAATAAGTATCTAACTCCGAAAGCAACGCCCCGTACTCGTTTATATCGGAGAACCCCAGACGGCGCATACCGCTGTCAATTTTTATGTGCGCCTTAGCGGGCGTACCCGCCGCTCTTGCCCGCTCTGCGGCGCGGCGGTATTCGGCGCGGCTTGAAATATTAAGCGTAATATTACTCTCGATAAGCTCCCCGAGACGCCCTTCGTCGAAGCCGCCCAGCATAAGAATATCGTTAGCTATACCGTGCTTTCGCAACATAAAGGCGTCCTCCGCCCTTGCCACCGCAAACGCCGACACCTTGTCCTTGAGCCTGTCCGCTACCCTCCAAATCCCGTGCCCGTAGGCGTTCTGCTTGACTACGGCGATGATTTTTCCACGCGTTTTCCTCCGTATTAACCCGACGTTGAAGTCAAGCGCTTTCAAATCAATAATAATACGCGGAAAAACGGCGACATCACCCCGATAGCCTGCCTAACACGTTAAGTTGTCAAGCACCTTTATTTTATTCCGTTTCAGAATCTCCAACGCGCGGGCTTGCTCCAATACACGGAAAAGTATCACGGCGCGTTTATCCTTAGTATGCGCGAAGGAATAAATATACTCTATGCTTATCCCCTCGGTATCGAGAATTTTAAGCACGTTATGCAGTCCGCCGGGAATATCGCTTACCTCCACCCCGATAAGCTCTGCGACCGTCGCGGTAAAGCCCGCATCCTTGAGAACGCGCATCGCTTTTTCGTTATCGTTAGTTATAGCTCGCAAAATGCCGAAATCGTTCGTGTCCGCAATTGAAAGCGTAATCAAATCGATTTTGTTGTCCGACAGCACCTTAGTAAGCTCGTTGATGCGACCCTTGCGGTTCTCCAAAAAAACCGCGATTTGCTTTACAAACATATTTCTTACCCCTTTTATATATGATTTTATTTTTATTGTGTTGCGCTCTTTTTTACATGTAAAATAGCTTTACCTAAATATTATAGCCTTTCTTCCGTCGGCGACCGAAGAAAATTCCGGCACGCTTCCGCATCCCGTTAGTATTTTTTGCGGTTGTCGATTATACGGACGGCCTTGCCCTCGCTGCGTACGATACTGCGCGGCTCGCAAAGAATTATTTTCGCGCCGATACCGAGCGCGTCGTGGATTTCCTTTTCGATAGCCTTGCGTATGCGCTCCACCTCGGAAACGGTGTCGGTAAACGCCTCGTCGCTCATCTCCACCTTGACGGACAGCCTGTCGAGCAAGCCCTCGCGGTCAACGATAATCTGATAGTTAGGCGTAACGATATTTCCGCACCTGATGAGAGCCGCTTCCAGCTGCGACGGAAAAACGTTTATCCCGCGTATAATCAGCATATCGTCGGTGCGTCCCACAATCTTAGACATTCTTACGTGCGTGCGCCCGCAAGCGCATTTCCCGTCGTACAGCGTACAAATATCGCGCGTGCGGTAGCGTATCAGCGGCATACCGTCCTTGGTAATCGTAGTAAACACCAGCTCGCCTTTTTCACCGTACTTCAGAGGCTTAAGATCCGCGCCCAGCACCTCCGGTACGAAGTGATCCTCCCAAATGTGCATACCGTTCTTAACCGTGCATTCCATAGACACGCCCGGCCCGCTGATTTCGGATAACCCGTAAACGTCGAGCGCGGTTATGCCTAAACGCTTTTCGATTTCATCACGCATTTCGTTAGTCCACGGCTCCGCGCCGAAAACCCCGGCCTTAAGCGGAATGTCCTCGGGACTCATTCCGAGCTTCTGCATTTCCTCCGCGATATACAGCGCGTAAGACGGCGTACAGCAAAGTATCTTAGCGTTAAAATCCCTGATGAGCATAATCTGCCGCGCGGTGTTTCCGCTTGACGCGGGCGTAATAGTCGAGCCTATAAGCTCCGCGCCCATGTGCGCGCCGAAGCCGCCCGTAAACAGCCCGTACCCGTACGCCACGTGGACTACGGAATCCTTGTCCGCGCCCGCCATTACCAGGGAGCGCGCCATAACCTGCGCCCAAATCTTGAGGTCGGACTTAGTGTACCCGACCACCGTCAGCTTGCCCGAGGTTCCGCTTGAGCCGTGGAAGCGCGAGATATCCTTCATGGGCTTTGCAAGCAGCCCGAACGGATAATTATCTCTAAGGTCGGTTTTTTCGGTAAATGGCAGCAGCTTCAAGTCGTCGATGTCCTTGATATCGCCGGGTTCTATCCCTATATCGACCATTTTTTTGCGGTAAGGCGCAACGTTGTCGTACATATACCTTACCAGCTTTACCAGCCTTTCCGATTGCAAAGAGCGCAGCTCCCCGCGTGAAATACATTCCAGTTTCTTTTGATAATAACGCATCCTTTCCCTCCGTACCGTTGATTATAATTTAAGTCCGTTCATATGCCGTTACGCGCAAACCCGCTCCGGCTCACTCGTGAGAACCGAAGCCGATTTCAAGCGCGCGTAAATTATATTCGAGCGCCGCGGGCGGGCTTACGGCTTTCACCGCATCCGTCATAATTTTAATATCGAGCGCGAGCAGCTTAGTCATGCGCCCTATCATAACCGTGTTAACGGTGCGGATGTTGCCCGCCCGCCGCGCCAAAGCGAACGCGTCCGTATATACCGTATTAATCGGCAGCTTACCTAATACGACGCGCAAATCCTCGGGATATTCGCACGCGCCGTTAATTACGGGCAAGGGATTTATCCGCTGCGTGTTAACTATCAAAGTCCCGTCTTTTTTAAGGTAATGCGCGAACCGCGCCGCCTCAAGCTCCTCGAACGCAAGCAGAACGTCCGCTTCGCCCTCGGTTACCGTAGGCGAAAAAACCTCTTTTGCGATACGCACGTGCGTGACGACGCTGCCGCCGCGCTGGCTCATGCCGTGGATTTCGTTAATCTTTACCTGAAATCCCGCCTTTACGCCGTATTCACCTAAAACCTTGGAGGCAAGCAGCGTTCCTTGTCCGCCCACTCCCGCAATCAAAATATTCATTCCTGACCCTTCCCGTTAATTATTATTCTGCGAGCCGTATAGCGTCCGCGCGGCACATACTTGCGCAAACGCCGCAACCTACGCAAAACGCGCGGTCGATAGTTACCGTTTTGTCCTTATTCCTCGATATCGCCGGGCAGCCGATTTTCAGGCACGCGCCGCATTTTACGCACCTTTCGTTAACCTCGTACTTAGGCTTAGGGCTTTTATCGAGCAGCGCGCACACGCGGCGCGCTATAATGACGGATACGCCGTCCTTGCTAAGCTCCCGCTTCAGGGTTTCCTCTACGCCCTTCATATCGAAGGAATCCACCACAGCCACGCTGCTTGCGCCGCACGCGTACGCGATAGCCTCCAGACTAAGCTGCGGCGCGGGTTGATTATAGATATCGAAGCCCGTGGACGGATTAGGCTGATGCCCCGTCATGCCGGTAGTCGAGTTGTCGAGTATTATCACCTTGACGTTCGTTTTGTTATAAACGCAATCTATAAGCCCCGTTATGCCGCTGTGAACAAAGGTCGAATCGCCTATCACCGCGACGGACCTGCGGTCGTTGCCCTCGGCTTTTTCGTGACCCGCCGCCATTCCTATGCTCGCGCCCATGCAAAGCGTGGTATCGACCGCGGACAGCGGCTTCAGCGCGCCTAACGTATAACAGCCGATATCGCCGAAAACGTTAAGCTTCAGCTTAGAAAGGACGTAAAACACGCTTCTGTGCGGACAGCCGGGACAAAGCACCGGCGGTCGTCCGGGCAGACCGGGCGCGGGCGCGGCTCGCGGAACACCGAGCATTTTAGCGCGTATTTCGGCGGCGTCAATTTCGCCCTGTATCGAAAAAATATTCTTGCCCTCCGCCCGCATTCCTGCGGCGAGCAGGGTATTTTGTATGTACGGCTCCAGCTCCTCGATAACTATCAGCCTTTTTACCTTGCTTGCGAAGCTCTTAATTTCGTCCGTATTAATAGGGTACACCATGCCCAGCTTATAAACGCTCGCGTCGGGCAGCGCCTCTCTTACGTTCTGATAAACGGCGCCCGAGGTTACTACTCCCAGCTCGCCGCCGCGCATAAGGGCAAAATTTATCTTGCATTCCGCCGCCTCTTTTATCAGCGCATGGGTGCGCTTCTCCACCTCTATATGCCGCATGCGCGCTTGCGCGGGCATCATGACGTATTTGTTCATATCCTTGACAAAATGCCGCTCCGCCGCCTCCGTACGCCCGTCCTCCGCGATAAGGTTTTGACTGTGAGCGACGCGCGTGGTAAGCCTGATAAATACC
>JAITNT010000244.1 GCA_031290295.1 Clostridiales bacterium | reverse complement strand
GCCTTGCCGACGAATTTACGAAAGGTTTCTATACGGTCAAAATTCCCGCCCGTAAAGAAATTGCCTTCCGTATCTATGTATACGGGCAAAACGGCGTATTCGGCGGCGTCGATACCGTTGATTGCCTGTACGGCGGTAATGACGGAAATATCGTGCTCGCAGCTTTTACCACCGAACAGCACCGCAATTCTTTTCATAGTTATATCCTCCTAAGGTTAATAATTGTCCGGCAAATCGTTCTCAAACAGAAGCACCGTTTTGCCCAGTCCGAGCGAATGCAGCTTTTCTACCGCCGCCGCCGTGCTTACCGTTTCAAATACGCGTCCCGACCCGAAGCCCGCCGACAGCAATCCCTCGGTCAAATACTTCGAGTTTCTGCCGGTGACAAAACAATAATCGAACACCTCCGCCATTCGCCTGCCCATTCCGGTATTCTCATAAGCCTGCGTCTCCCCCAGCTCTACTAGCCCCGGCGTAATGATTACTCTTTCGCCCGAAAACATGCGGACGACGTTAAACGCTGCGGCGGCGCTCTCGGGGCAAGCGTTATAGCTGTCGTCGATAATCGTTAGGTTATGGCGCGCGGTAGGAAGCAGCTGCAGCCTGTGCGGTATCGGGCGTATTTGCGAAATCGCGTTCACGATATCGGCGGCGGGCATTCCGAGCTTATAGGCAATCGCCGCCGCAAGCGTAATATTAGAAATATTATGCTCGCCGAGCAGTATCGTTTCCGCGCGGAAGCGCGTACCGTCTCCGAAGCCGAGAGTAAAAACGCTGCCCCTTTCCGAGCATAAAACGTCGCTGTAAAACGCCGTTTTTTGCCCGTCGCGCGCCGCCTGCGCGGCAAGAATCTTAGGAATGCCCGTAATGTCGTACAAAGCCTTACTGCCCACGTTATCCCCGTTAAAGGCGGCAAACGCGCCCTCCTTGGCGTATTTAACTATTTCGTACTTTGCGGAGGCCGTATTTTCTATGCTTCCGAAGGTCGCGAGATGCTGCGAGCCTACCGCGGTAATTACCGCGATATCGGGTCTGGCGAGAGCGCATAATTCCTTAATATCGCCTATCCTGCGCGCGCCCATTTCCACAATAAAAATTCTGTGCGTATCCAGCAGACGCGTATTAATATTCTTCGTTATGCCCATAGGCGTGTTGTAGCTTGCGGGCGTGGCAAGCGCCTGATAATTCTTACTCAAAATATCGTACAGAATGCTTTTGAGGCTTGTTTTTCCGAAGCTGCCGGTAATCCCGATAATCTTCAGGTCGGGGATTTCCGCGAGCCTTCTTTTCGCCCGACGCAAATAGCGGTAGTTATTGAGCTTCTCTAACGGCATATTAACGCACGCCGCCAACGCCGTAATCGGTATGATAAGCAAAATAATAAGCCCGGCAAGCGCGGTCTGCGCGTACGCGAAGTACAAAGCGGTCACGGTGAGCGTTCCGCCGCCTACGATAAGCGCAAGCGCGGTAATAGTAACGTATAACCTAATCATGCGCGGAGTAAATACCGTGGGCGTCTTGCGCGCCCTGCGGACGCGGCGGAGATAATACGCCGCCGTAAACGCGCCGCACAAAGCGTACCCGCCGATAATCCACAGCGGCGCGTCGACCGGAAGCGCGTCGACGATAACCTGTACGCATACGCACGCCAGCGAGAGAGCCGCCGCACCGAATACCTTTTCATCGTCGATACGCCTGAAATACTCCCCCGCGCGGTATCCGCAAAGCTGCATGTGATTAATGAAATCATACCCCGTCGCAAGCGCGTACGCGGTAAAAAGCGCCGCGCCGGTAATTATAAGCGCAATGCTCTCCGCGCTCACCGGTCTGCGCCGCCGAAAAAGCTTTTGCACGAAGCGACAAAGGCGTTATGATTATCTATATATGAATAGTGACCGCCGTTAGGAAAGACGAACAGCGAGCTGCCGGCAATTTTTCTTTTAAGCTTCCGCGCCATATAAAGCGGCGTTTCCCTGTCGTCCGCGCCCCAAAGTATGAGCGTTTCCGCCCGAACAAACCGCAGAAACCGCGACAGGTCCTCATTAACGATATACTTAAAAACCGCGCGCATATTATCCGAAAGCGCGCGGTAATCCGCGCTGCCGCAACCGGAAACGTCATAGCCGAGTCTCTTCTTGAGTTTATACGACAGAACCCCGTAATAATATTTAAGACCTCGGCGCGGACGAATCCCCGCGCTGTCGATAAGAATAATTTTGTTTACCAGCTCCGGGTGCAGGGCGGCGATATAAATAGCCGCTCTGCCGCCGAACGAATGCGCGACAATATTTACCCGACCCGCGCCTATCGCGCCTATAAGCGCGCAGACGCCCTCGGCATATTCGCGTATTCCGTAAACGCCCGTTACCTCGCCGCTTCTTCCGAAGCCGTAAAAATCAAGACTGATACACCTGAAGCTGTCCGAAAGCGCGTTACAAGCCCCCTCGAAGCTTACGGTACTGCCGCCCCAGCCGTGCAAAAAAAGTATCGGCTCTCCCTCGCCCTTTATCTCATAGTAAATGCGTCCCTTGTCGGTGAAGTATTCCAACCTCCCTCGCCCCCGTGCAGAAGTCGCGGAAAAAATTGCTTACAGTCTAAGCCACATTATGTACGCGTCCTCGCCGTCGGAATAGTAGCGCGGTCTTACCCCCGCCGTCACGAAGCCTAACGACTCATAAAGTCCGATAGCCGCCGTATTCCCGACGCGCACCTCTAAGGTAAAGTCCCTCACGCCCTCTCCCGCAAAAAATTCCTTACCCGCATAAAAAAGTCGGCGCGCAAGCCCTCGGCGGCGGAACGGAACGTCTACGGCAAGATTGGCAAGGTGCGTCTCGTCAATAATTTTCCACATTATTATATATGCGGAAATTACGCCGTCGGTCTCAAAAACCAGCGAATAAGCGCGCTCGGACGCAAGAACCTCGACGAACGACTCGCGCTGCCACGGCTCGGGAAAAAGCCGCCTTTCCAACTCCAGAACGGCGGTAACGTCGTCGGTCGTCATAGGTCTTATAAATTGTCCGCTCATTTCTTCAATAAATCCTTTTCGGCTTGCGGAATCTGAACGTACAGCGGCTCGAGCGCCCTGTAATCGATAAAATCGCCCGCCGCAACGGCGCGGTTCATAATCAGGAACAAGCCCGTCCTGTCCGACGCAAAAACCGCTCTTTGCATGTTCGCGGGCGAAGCCGCGCCGTCGATATCCCCCGTAAGGATCGACGGCTCGTCTATCGTATCCAAAAAAGCCTCTAACCGGGGAAGCGTTAACGCGGACGGCGGCAAAAGCTCGTGTTCCCCGGAATAAACGGCGACATAGTAAATTTTATTGCCGCCGTCCGCCGCCGCGACGACAACGTCGCCGCCCTTTGCCTCAACGTCAGCCGCCTTAACGCGCAAAGCGTTCGGCGCAAAAACCTTTAATTCGGGGTTCGCATACGCAAAAGCCTTGACGGTAGAAACCCCGATGCGGATTCCCGTAAAGGAGCCGGGACCCGTAACCGCGCCTATACAGTCAAGCGCGCGCGTCCGCCTTTCTCCCAAAATTTCAGCCAAACGCGGCATAAGCGTTACCGAATGCCTAAGCGGCGATTCGTCTCTAAACCAACCGTCCTCGCCGTCGATATTCCACGCAAGCTGCAAAAACCTGCCCGTCGTGTCCATTATTAATCGGTTCAAACTATTTCTATCTCCCTTTCCGAGCCGACGCCGCGCAGCATAACGGAATAATCCGCGGTTATCTCGGGCACGTTCTCCGCCCACTCGATAACCGTAACCGTCCCGGCCGTCCCGATAAACTCCGCAAGCCCCGCCGCCTCCGCCTCGGCATAACCCTTCAGTCGGTACAAATCGAAATGATTAAGCCCGAGCGTACCGCCGTCGTATCGGTTAAATATGGTAAAGGTAGGCGAAACGATCTCCGCTTTAACGCCGAGCGCGGCGGCGACGCCCTTAACAAAAACCGTTTTTCCCGCCCCCAAATCGCCGCCCAAAGCGACGATATCGCCGCCCTTTAAGGACTCGGCGAATTTCCGCGCGATTTCACGCGTCCTCTCGGGACTGTCTGAAAAATACTTCATACTTAAATTATACCCCAAAACGCGGCGATACGCAATTGTTCCGCGCTAAAATACCGGAGCAAACGCATGAAATGCGTTTGCTCCGGGTTATGGGGGACAAGCTATGTCGCATACGGGATAAATCCCGTAGCGCCCTTACGCTTTTCCCCCCTCTGCCGTGCGCTGTGCGCGCGGCATTCACCCCCTTTTTACGCCTTTTGGTCCGCCGCCGCTCACCGCATACGGCTGTCATAGGGCTTTTATTGCGGG
>JAITNT010000182.1 GCA_031290295.1 Clostridiales bacterium | reverse complement strand
CGGTCGCCGCGACCTCATAATAACCGAAGCGCGGTTGTCGCTCACGCAAAGCGACGCAAATGCGGTCTGGGCGCTCTCCCGGGAGTACGGGGAGAGGCGGTCGGCTTCGCAACCTTCGGGGCGGACGGCGGGCAGTATCTTTTGCAAGAGCGGGGGCTGCTCGGCGGGTGCGCTTATCGAGGGCGCGGGGCTTAAGGGACGCCGTATGGGCGGCGCGCGCATATCCGATATTCACGCTAACTTCCTCGTTAACGAAGGCGGCGCGACCTGCGCCGA
Organism: Clostridiales bacterium; assembly: GCA_031290295.1. Classification (GTDB taxonomy): domain Bacteria; phylum Bacillota; class Clostridia; order Christensenellales; family DUVY01; genus JAITNT01. Next base: position 3,149 of record JAITNT010000182.1, on the reverse strand, counting down.
CGCCGAGGGACTTATTACTCTTTGCGAAGCGGAAGTTAAAAAGCGGTACGGGATAAGCCTTAAAAGGGAAATAATTACGCTGGGAGGCGGGTTTTGAAATATTTGGGAGATTATCATACTCACACCGTATATAGTCACGGTAAAGGTACGGTGGATATGAACGTCAGGCGGGCGGCCGAAATAGGGCTGGAGGAGGTTGCTATAACCGACCACGGGTACCGACACACGACCTATAATGTGCGCCGAACCGATTACAAGTATATGCGGCGGGACGTTACGGACGCTAACGCGCATTACCCCGTCAAGGTTTATCTCGGGCTTGAAACGAATCTGCACGGACGCTACGGAGAGATAGACGTTACCGAGGCGGATATAGAGGATCTCGATATACTTTTGTGCGGGTATCATAAGCTTGTGTATTCGCCTACCGTTAAAGAATTTTTCTCATTCTACGTACCGACCTTTTTTGCGCCGATGTTCGGCACGTCGGACAGACGCCGGGCGATCAATACGGAGGCTTACATAAAGGCGATAGAAAAACACCCTATCGACGTTATTACGCACCTCGAATATACGATTGACGTAGACGTCGCGGCGGTGGCGCAGGCAGCCAAGGAATACGGAACGTTTATCGAGCTGAACGGCAAAAAGGTCAGCATGACGGACGAGCAGGTGGCGGCGGTCGTAGGCACGGGCGTGGGCATAATCCTTAATTCCGACGCGCATTCGCCGGGCAGGGTGGGCGATTTTTCCGTGCCTCAAGCGGTTGTCGACCGTCTTAAAATTCCGCCCGAGCAAATTGTGAACCTTGATAAGCTGCCGGACTTCCGGTTGCAAAAGCTTAAAGGCGGCAGAAAATAGAGCGGTATACCCGCCGTACGGAGGAGCGCATGGAGCTGTTAATCGTCAGCGGAATGAGCGGCGCGGGAAAATCCTCCGCGCTCAAATTTCTGGAGGATCTCGGGTTCTTCTGCGTGGATAATATTATTCCGCGGCTTATTCCGGAGGTGATAGACGCGTGCGAGGCGCAAGGAAACATAAAATTAGCGTTGAGCGCGGACATACGCGGCAGAGAATTTTTTGACGAGCTTTATACCGTGCTCGATTTACTCAAAATCAAGGGCGTAGGGTTCAAAATTCTTTTCCTTGACGCGGACAGCGCCGTGCTTATCAACCGCTACAAGGAGAGCCGCCGCAGTCACCCGCTGGAAACGCAAGGGTTAACGGCGCAGGCAATAGAAAGAGAGCGGCTGTTGCTCGCGGAAATACGCGGCCGCGCCGAGGTCGTCGATACGTCCAACCTCTCGCAGGCGGAATTGAAACGGCGGATATTCGGCATGTTCGCCGCCGCGACGCCCAAAGCGGCGGTGACGCTGGTATCGTTCGGCTTCAAAAGGGGCAGTCCGCCGGAGTGCGATATGCTGCTTGACGTAAGGTTTTTGCCTAACCCGTATAACGACGCCGCGCTGCGCCCGCGCAACGGTCTGGACAGGGCGGTCGCAGACTATGTTTTTTCCGCGTCCGCGGGTGAGGAATTTTGCGTTGCGGCGGCCGGGCTTGTGGGCAAAATGCTTCCCGCCTATCTAACCTCGGTGAAAACTCCGCTCGTCGTCGGCATAGGTTGTACGGGCGGCAAGCACCGTTCGGCGGCGGTCGCGGCGAGGCTGGCGGCGATTCTAGAGGAGCATGACATAAAAACCGATATTTTACACAGGGATATATACATAGATTGATAAAAAACATATCTTTTTCAAGAAGCTGTAAAAATGAGCTGATAAAAAGCCCCTGCGATTCCGGTTGTTGCGCCGTCAGCGAGCTAGCGGCGCTGATCCGGACTGCGGGGAGCATAGGTATCTCGCGCGAGGGCGTATACATCGAGCTTACCGCCGAGGGCGATTATGTCGCCGCCCGGACGGAAAAGCTTGTGCAAGCCTATTTCGGCGGGCGTACGCAATCGGTTACCGGACGGACGGCGCACGGAACCGAGCTTATATCTACGGTAATACCCGCAGGGCAGGCGGGGCAAATACTTGAGGACTGCGGTATTACCGAACGGAACGACGTGGGCGGTTTGGAAATCACCGAGGGTATCAATAACTATATTCTGATGGATTCGTGCTGTCTGGCGGCGTATATCAGGGGCGCGTTCTTGGGCGCGGGGTACGTCTATATACCTACGCAGGCGGGCGATCGGTATTCGCACGGATATCATGCGGAATTTGTCTTTAATTCAGACAGACTCGCGTCGGATTTTTCACATTTACTTGCCCAACTTGAAATATTCTCCAAAAAGGTATTGCGTAAATCTAAATTTGTAGTATACTTAAAAAATAGCGTAATGATAAGTGAAATGCTTGCCCGTATCGGGGCGCAAGGCTCGGCGTTGAAGATATACGGCGAAATTGCCTCGCGGTCGATGCGCAACAGCATTAACCGCAAAGCGAACTGTGATAACGCTAATATCGACAAGGTCGTGGAAGCCGCTTCCCGTCAACGCGAGGCTATCGGATATCTGATGAATAACGGCGGACTGGAGCAGCTGTCGGAGAAGCTCAGAGAAGCGGCGATTCTTAGACACGAGAACCCCGACGCTAACATGGCGGAGCTGGCGGCGATGCTGGAGGGCGTGGGGCGCAGCGGACTTATACACCGTCTTAACAAAATCATAGAAATTTATCACGAACAATTAACCGAGGAGGAAAACAATGATGCAACAGGAAGTAACGGTCACGAAGAAAGAGGGCGTTCTTAACAAGGACGCGGCGGCGCTCGTACAGCGCGCAATGCGCTACGACAGCGAGATTTACATCGAGCAGGGTACGCGGCGCGTAAATTGCAAGAGCATAATGGGCGTGCTGTCGCTCGGCTTGAAGCATGGCGGCAAGCTTACTATAATCGCCGCGGGCAAGGACGACAAGGAAGCCGTAGCCGATTTGGTACGGCTGGTAGGGAACGGATTTGTGATTTAGCGCATTGCAAGCCGACCAAACGCGAATAAGCCGCCCATACGAGAATGCGCGCTCGCTCCGCCGCCTTAGCGGCGGCTTCGTCTCGCTTTATCGCATTCGGGCGGACTTTTGCCGACCAAACGTGAATCGGCGCTACGCTTCGGCGTTACCGCCTTGCTTGCTTAATCCGATTCAGTCGGA
>JAITNT010000123.1 GCA_031290295.1 Clostridiales bacterium | reverse complement strand
CGTTTTTTTGACATACTCCAGCTTATCCTTATCGAGGTCGGCAATAGCGGCTACCGCGCCGTTAACGATTTTGCCGGCAAGAAAGGATTCCAGATGCACCGAACCCATATTGCCCGCGCCGATAATACCGAACCTTACCTTTTTATCCATTTGCCGCTCTCCTCTGTGAAGCCTGTTTTTTTCAATATTTCCTTTAGCCCGTCAACCGCGGCATCGAACGCCGAAGCGTTTGAAGCGAACGCAAATTTGTTTTTCATTCCGTGCGGACCGAGGCTTTGAAAGCCCGGAAAAACCTTGAGGTGCGGCTCTACGCTCATTACGGTATCCGCTTTGAGCGACGCAACTATTTCGGATATTTTACAATCGCCGTAACCCGCCGGCACAAGCTCGCCCGTCGAAGCTATTACATCCTTGATATGCAAATAATCCGCGCGCGGCAGTACGTCCGCTATCGTCGCGTCCGCGCTTTCGCCGACCTGAATATAATTCGCGGGGTCGTAGACGCTTTTCAGCCCGGGCACGCTGTCCAGAATGTCGCTTACCCTGCGCGCGGTATCGCCGTAAATACCCTTTTCATTCTCATGATACAGCGTCGCGCCGCTCCTTGCGGCAAGCTTAACCATTTCGCGCAGCCGACGGATAACCTCGTAACGCGCCCCGGCGGGCTTGTCGGTATAAAAACTGAACACCCGTATTTTGCCGCACAAGAAAATTCCCGCTAAGCGCAAAATATGCCCGAGCCGTCTTATTTCCTCGTCGAAGTCGTCGGTTACCGCGCTTTTGCCGAGCGGCGAGCCTATGCTGAAAACGCCGATGCCGGCTCTTGCCAGCCGCGTCTGAATTTCCCGCGCCCGCTCCTCTCCGATATCCTTAACGTTTACACCGTCGACGCTTCTGATTTCAAGCAGCCCTATTCCGTTCCGCTTCAAGGCGTCTATCTGCTCCGAAAGACCCGCGCCCGCCTCGTCGGCAAAGGCGCACAGCTTCACTTCCATTATGAATCCTCCGTAAATATCACGCAGTATATGTTAAATTATATATACGGCGCAAATTAAACACAATAACGAAAAATGCTTATTTATATTGCATTTTACGCACGAATATTTTATATGTCGGGAGAGGGTCGAGAGGTTGCGGGCGACCGAGAGCGAAGCCGAGGTGCGGCAATCCGGTTTTACTTGTCCTCTTTCCCTGCGGGCGGTCGCCCCTACAAATGACAAACGCAAACCCGTGCCGCCCGCACCGCACATAAAAACCGCCCCGCGGGGGTATTCCCGCAGGGCGGTTTCGGTTTATGCCGCGGTGTCCCGCCAAGCCGTCCTTGCGGAACGCATGCCCGTCTTTACGCCGGCAGCCGGTCTACGGTTAAATAATCGAACATTGCGCCGATAAAATACGCTCCGGCGGCTTTTGAGTAAAGATTAACGCTTTTTTGCTTTGCGGCGAAAAAGTCGGCATCGATTGCCGTGGGCAAACCGCCCGCAAACATCAAAGCATGGTCGCCGCTTGCGGGATAGTCGGGATAATACACGGCGTTAATTTGGTCGATAGTCTGGAAAAGCGGGCTTCCCTGACCCCAGATATACTTTTGCGTGGCATCGAGTCCGTCCCCTGCCGCCGCCGCAGCCATATCCATTATTTTTACGGGAGGATTAACGTCGTCGAATTTGCCGATATATACCGTGCCGAGCGTCGTATCCGCGTTCGACATCCCAAAGAGAAAGAGGATTTTGGGCGAAATCGTGTCCTCGCCGTGCGTTTCATAGTCTACGAAGCTGCGGAGCGGCAATTTCGGGTTCTGCCTGTCGCACGTCGCCGGAATAGCTATGCTTATTTGCGATATGCCCCCCACTATGGCGGATGCGTTGCTCATCTCGAACCACGCGGAGTGAGCGGAAACCGTCGTGCTGATTTTGTCCAGGCTTGCCTCGCTGTCTACGTATATCTCGCTCGTGTGCCATCTCTTTCCGTCGTTGTCAAAGTTAGCGGCGTTAGGGGCGTCTACCTGCGCCTGCATGTACATTTCTCTGCCCTCGGCTACGATTACGGGGCCGCCCGTGCCCTCGAACACGTTTCCGTCCAAATACACCCGCGACGCGCACCACATATAAATAAGCATGGAGAACGAATCGAAATTCTTGGTATTGCTGATCTTATTGAGGGTATCGAGAGCCGCCTCGTCGTCTAAGCTGTAAGCGATCAGCCACGCGTTAGAAACGACGTTATCTACCTCGAGCGTCTTTATCGAGCTTTCTATCATACGCAGACCGCCCGAATAAATTACGGGGTTTTCGCCCTCTCCCGCCGTGCCGCCCTTGCGTTGTCCGTTGCCCTGCAAGCTGATGTTCTTGACGACGGCTTCTCCGACGTTGCCGGCTTTGAGCTTCGTAATGCTGCCGAAGTTAAAAAGATCGGCGTATGAGGTAACGAACGTGTCGCCGTCCGTACCCGTATTATAGTCGTTCGTAGGACCCTGCCTTAACACCAGCGGGACGCCGCTTGCGTTAATTCCGAAGTAATTTCCGATAACCGAGAAGCTGTCTCCGTCGGTTTCGTGGGCGAATATACTCGTCCTTATTTCGTAGTTTCCGTTTTTGAGACCGATACGGTGATCGGGAGCTTCTTCAAAAAAGCCCGCCGGCAAATCGTCGTTTGTCACGGTTAAATCGTTATGAATTATAACCGCCCTCGTCGCAAATTTATTATCGTCGGTTATCTCGGGTACGCAGATCTCGCTTTTGACCGCGTTCCACGCCGCTCTGTTCTTGTCGGAATTATCCGCCGCGGAAAGCTGCTTGGCCGTATAGACGTTATACCCCTCGATGACCTTGACCGTATGCGTGAAGTACGGCTCGGCAAGAGCCTCGTCCGCCATATCGTCCGATATCGACAGCGTAAGGTCGTAGCTGCGACCTACCGCCGCCGCCTTAAAGCGGAACGCCGCCGCGGCCGCGTCGATAGCGACGACGTTAGTCAGCGCGACTCCGGTAAGCGCGGCCTCCGTGCCCGTTACCTTGACGGAAATGTTCGGAACGACTCCGTCGTAATCGATTATCTTAGGCGTACCGACGAGCTTCAGCGCTCTTACCTTAGGCTTGAGAATATAGTCGTTATCCGTACCCGCGTAATAGCCGTCGTTCCGCACCGCGTAGCCGCTTTTTGCGTCCGTAGAGGCGATGTGGTTTCTGTACGCCTCTATATTATCCGGCAGTCCGAACGTTTGCACCTCGACGGTATCGGCGTTTATTTCATAGACGGTATACGGAATCTTCTCCGTTTTATCTCCGTATTTTACCGTAAGCTCAAAATTACCCGCGACCGCACTGCTGAAGCCGGTGATTTCCAAATCCTTGAAGGCAAGTTGAACCTTGGTTCCGCCTACGAGCGCTTCCGCGGTTATACCGTCGAAGTACGGCGTCTCGCCTATTAGATAGTGCGTTTCTACGGAGCCGGGGTCAACGGTAAGCTCCTTGGTCGTGCGATCCCTGCAGCCCGCCGCGACCGCGCCCAAAAACAGCGCCATAAGCAGAATCATAGACATAGTTACAAGCTTTTTCATGTTTTTCTCCTTTTTTTTGTTCGCAGACATAATCTAGAGCCTGCCGTTTTTCTTAGGGTATTTATGTTCCGCGCGTTTTTCTCATAATTAAGAAATAAACGCGTTGTTTTCGGGCTATTGCGGCCTGCGCAGTAATACCATAACCTCGTCGTAGTGCGCCGCGCCGCCGCCGCTCGTATAAACCTTGACGGTGAGCGCCTTGACATAGCTCGCGGCGTTAATAATCAGGAAGCCTCTGTCGGAAATCTCGGCGATATCCTTGCTTACGGTGAGGCTGAAGGTTACCGATTTATCGGTGGTATCTGCGGGCAGCACATTCCAGCTGAACGGATAATACGTATCCTTAGGGCCTACGTACTCCAGTATCAGGAGCTTATTTCCGGTTTGCAAATCCACGCTTATGCGGTCGTCGGCAAACTCCACGCTTTCGGCGTATACGACCTCGTTATAGGTCGCCATTTGCATACCGAACAGATTGACGAATGCGATGCTCAGCAGATATATAGCGACGATAATAATTAAGATAGCTTTTTTCATAATCTCAAAAATCTCCGAAATATACTTTACCGCGGTTTATGAGCAGCCATATCCTTACTCCGAGGAACGCCGCCGCTATAAGCGTCAGCTTAATCCATGCGACGCTCATTTTGTCCGTGAAGAAAAAGAGCGAAACGCCGAAAAAAGCGAACGAAATTATAAACGCGGCTGCCACGCTTTTTACCTCGTTAGGGTTGGCGCCTATATGAACGCCCCCGAAATACTTGTTGTATTGAGGCTTGACGATGTCCATCTCCACGCTCCAGAACACATGCCCGATGTTAATGAACAGCATGCTGAAGAACAAAAATACCGTGTCCGCCGCGGAAAATTTGGCGACCGTATACACGATTACCGCCGTAACGCCGAGCGATATCAGGGTAAGCGCGAAATGAATGACGGTTTTGGATATTACCGTATTGCGCAGGGTTTGCGGATTAGTTTTCAGAGAGTACGCCGCCTTGCCGTCCGAGGAAAAAACCGACGCCATAGACATGTTGGTGCTCATCATAATCAGCAGTATCATAAGAATGTTAAAGCCCATGGCGAGCTGGTCGCCCAGAAGCCGGGTGTGCATGCTCGCAAAAATTTTGTTAAGCAGATATATCGCGAACGGCAGCGCGAACACCATAATGTAGTTTGCAAAAAAGCCCGCGGGCGAACGCACGAAGGAAAGCGTTTCCTTTTTGACGGCGGACAGAAGTACGCCGCTCGTTCTGTTCCCGCGTTCCTTTTGCAAACGCTTCCTGTGCTCGTTAGGTCTTGACGCCATATAGAAAAACAGCTTGCGCTCTATGAAATACGCCGCCGCCGCTATCCCCGCAAGCACAAGAATATAAATGCCGAGGGTGGCGATTTGCGGCAGTACGAAAACGTCGCGCTGATTTCTGAAAATTTCGTTGCCCGTTATCATGGCGGTCAGCAGCCTGAATACGACGAAGGTTTGCCCGGCTTGCTTCAGGAAGCTCTGTATCTCCGTAAAATATTTGCTTGCTTGTCCTACGATGTCGAGGTTCTCCGGGATTCGGGAAACAAGCGCGAATACGACCGCGACTATCGCGCTTGCGGCGACCGCCGCAAAGGCGAGCTGCAC
>JAITNT010000108.1 GCA_031290295.1 Clostridiales bacterium | reverse complement strand
GTCGGGGACAGTTATGTTTGTTAAGCCGGTGCAACCGTAGAACGCACCATCCCCGATATTCGTCACACTGTCCGGTATTATTATATCCGTTAATCCGGCGCAGTCGGCAAACGCCTGTTCGCCGATACTTGTTACGCCGCTAGGAATCGTTATACCCGTTAATCCGGAGCAGCCGTGGAACGTATTTGCACCGATACTCGTTATGCCGTCAGGAATTGTTATATCCGTTAATCCGGCGCAACCGGCGAACGCCTGCTCGCCGATACTCGTTACGCTCTTCGGAATCATTATATCCGCTAATTCGGCGCAATCGCCAAACGCATATTCGCCGATATTTGTTACGCTGTTGGGTATCGTTATGCTCGTTAATTCGGCGCAGTCGAGAAACGCCCGGTTGCCGATACTTATTACGCCGTCAGAAATCGTTATATCCGTTAATCCGGTGCAATATGCGAACGCGTCCGCGCCGATTTCTCTTATTTTTGACGGGATAACGACCTCGGTTTCACTGCCGATGAACTTTAGTATTTTATCGCCTTTGGTTAGAAAGCTTGTAAGAGGCGTGCTCCGTAACGCCTCAAGCTCGGTTTCCTCCGCAACATCTATGCGAGTATCGTCGGGTATTCTTCCCATAGTCTCCTCCGAAACAATAAAAATCGGACAAATTAATCCGTCAAAATTATATCATATAAGACATTAATCGACAAGCGGTTTTTTGTTGTCGGGCAGGACAAATAATGTCGCGCGGCGAAAGCGGCGCTGAAAAAAAGGGGAGGGGCGGCCGCCCCTACAAGGACAGCCGCTTAGAACGCCCCATACAATTCACTTGCCCGTCAAAGGCGGCCGCCCCTACGCGACTGCTTTCAACGCTCCGCCGCGGCAACGTCAAAACGGGTGGTCGGCGATTTCTTTTACGGCGGTCAAGAAGAAAGCCGCCTCCTCCGCGTTATTATACGCGGACAGCGAGGCGCGCACCGCGCCTTGCGAGATTGTGCCGAGATGCTTGTGGATAAGAGGGGCGCAGTGCAGCCCGGGGCGTGTGCAAATATCGTATTCGTCGTTAAGGATATCGCTTACCGAGCCGGACGGCAAATCGCCGATATTGAAGGATATCACGCCCGCGGCGGTATCGCGCGGCGAATAAACGCGGACGTTTTTAATTTTTTTTAAGCCGTCATACAGCCTTAAGGACAACCCGCGCAGTATTTCCGCGTGCGTATGCATGTGCGCCGCGGTATAGGCGAGCGCCGCGCGCAGTCCGGCTATGCCGGGGGTATTGAGGGTGCCGCTCTCGTACGCTTCGGGTGAAATTAAGGGCTGATACGGATTCTCGCTTTCCGTGCCCGTGCCGCCGAAGAGGATAGGCTTAAGCGTTACGCCGTCGGCAAAAAGCAGCATGCCTATTCCCTGCGGCGCGCCCAGCCCCTTGTGCGGGGCGACGGCAAGCATGGAAATATTGCTTGCGCGCATATCGATTTTTAAGTGTCCCGCGCTCTGCGCGCCGTCCACCAAAAGAGGGATATTCTTAAAGCCCGCCAGCCTGCCTATCTCGGTTATGGGCGCGACCGCGCCCGTCACGTTGCTTACGTGATTGACGGCGATAAGGTAAGTGTCCGTCCGTATCGAGCGTGCGATGCTTTCGGCGGTTACCGTGCCGCTTTCATTCGGCGGCAGTACGGTAATCCGTATAAGCCCGCGCCGTTCCAGCTCATAAAGCGGGCGGATGACCGAGTTATGCTCGTTGGCGGTGGTTATTACGTGACCCTTCGCCTGCGTGCCGAATACGGCGAGATTGAGCGCGGCGGTGCAGTTTGCAGTAAAAATCACGTTTTCGGGATTATCCAGTCCGAAAAATTCCGCCGCGTCCGCGCGCGTACGGCATACTGTCCGCGCGGCGGCGAGGGCAAGCTTGTGTCCGCCGCGTCCGGGGTTCGCGGACAGATTTTTCAGAGCGTCGGCAACCGCTTCCGCGACCGCCGCCGGTTTGACTCCGGAGCTTGCCGCATTATCAAAATATATCAAGGCGTTATCCTCACAAAAGTTTTTTTCCGACAGTATATTATATTGTGACGGCGCCCGTATGATTACATAAAAATGGGGGAGCAGCAACAAATGATTAGTTATTTGGCGGCTTTCCGTTCCCGTTCACAGGCGATAAGACTATACGATCTTTTGAGAGCCTCCGGTTATTCGGCGCGGATCGTGAATACACCGCGTGAAGCGGGTGTCGGGTGCGGAATATCGGTGAACTTTCCGTCACAGAATTTCGGAAGCGTGCGGGCGCTGTTAAGCCGCAATAATTTTACGGCGTTTGCCGGCTGGTTCGGCATAGATTCGGAAATCGGCAAGTGTATAAGGATAAACGCGTAAAATTAAATGACAAAGAGCCTCTTTTGTGGTAAACTATTATCCAGTTTGCACATAAGAGGTTTTTTGTTACGGTGGATAAGGAAAAAGCGGGCAAGACGGTGGCTTTGTTGCGCGCTCACTACGGCGAGGCGGTTTGCGAGTTAAATTATTCGACGCCCTTTCAGCTTCTTGTGGCGGTGATTCTTTCGGCGCAATGTACGGACAAGCGCGTCAATTTGGTGACCAAAGAGCTTTTTAAGGTCTATAATACTCCGGAGCAGTTTGCGGCGCTCACCAAGGAGGAGCTGTCCGGGTACATAAGCACGTGCGGCCTTTTCAACGGCAAGGCGGTAAGCATAATCAGCGCGGCTAAGGATATTTGCGTTAAATTCGGCGGACGGGTGCCGGATAATATAACCGACCTCCTGACGCTGCGGGGAGTGGGGCGAAAGACGGCTAACGTAATTCTTTGCGAGGCTTATAAAATTCCGGCGATTCCCGTAGACACGCACGTTTTGAGGCTCGCCAACCGCATAGGCTTGTCAAACGGGAGTACGCCGGAGGCGGTGGAAAAGGACGTCGCCGCGCTGCTCGACCCGTCGCTGTATATCGAAAGCCATCATTTGCTTATTAAGCACGGCAGAAATATTTGTAAGGCGGTGCGCCCCGACTGCGATAATTGCCCGCTGTGCAAGGTATGCGAATATTTCGACATGTGACATGATAGACCGGTCCTTCGCCCTTAGGCTTTAGGCTCGGTCTAATATAAAAAAACAAAGGTGAACTATGTACAAGATTTTGGAAAAAAGGCGGCTTGCGCCTAACGTTACGGAATACGTTATCCATGCGCCGCGCGTTACGCTCAACGCGCAGCCCGGTCAATTCGTCCTCGTGAGAGCGGACGCGGAGGGCGAGCGCGTACCCTTCACGATATGCGATTCCGATAAGTCCGGACGGCTTACGGTTTTGGTGCAGGAGGTGGGCTGCGCTACCAAAAAAATGGCGCTGATTCCCGTCGGGGGCGAGCTGAGCGACGTCGTAGGGCCTCTGGGCGAGCCTACGCGGCTCGAAAGCGACAATGTGTGCTTGGTAGCGGGCGGCATAGGCACTGCGGTTATATACCCGCAGGCAAAGCGGTTGGCGCAGCTTAAACGCCCCGCGGACATAATTGTCGGCGCGCGCAACAAGGAGCTTATAATGTACGAGCCGGAGCTGCGCGCGGTCGCAAAAAACCTTTATATAACTACCGACGACGGCAGTTATGTAAGGCGGGGCTTCGTTACCGACGTGCTCGGGGAGCTT
>JAITNT010000306.1 GCA_031290295.1 Clostridiales bacterium | reverse complement strand
TTCGGGGTCTAAACTGCTCACGGCGTTGATGCTGGCGTTACTGTTGGCGGCGGGCGTAATTAGCACAACTTTATTTGTGGGGGGGGGCAACGCTTCCGCGCGCGGCAGAGGCGTCGGTGAGGATATTCTTACCGACGGGAGCTTCGAGTCGGTAACCGCCGCGTCTACGGGGGATTGGGTATACTACACCGGTTCCGCGCAAGGTGCGGGAGGAACGATTGCCGTCGAGGAGAACGTTGACGCTAGCGGCGAGGAGTCCGCGGTTATCAACGCCTCGGACGGAGTAAAGTCGATTCACATTACGGCGGGGACGTCGCAGTGGCCGGAAATCTATCAGATAATAGCGGTAGAGAAGAATACCGACTATTACATTACGTTGGAGCTGCGCAATAACGACAAGCTGCTTACCGCAAAAACGAACGTATTCTACGGCTTCGCCAATACCGATCCTGCGGAGAACGTCGATATCCATCAGCAGCAGCGTTGGATCGATAAATCCACCAAGGATTTTCAGGTGGGAGTCGATCCCGATTTTACGCCTCTCAAAGCGGTTTTGAATACCGGCAATTACACGCAGGTTCGCTTCTTTTTGAGAGCGAACGCCGCGAACATCAATGTCGATAATGTCACGATCGCCAAGTCTGAACCTATTCTGCCGCCCGATACCGTAAATCTGCTCAAGCAACCCGGCTTCGAGGGCGGAGCGGCGCAGCTCGCCTCCGTTTGGAAGCCCTTCGGAACGGGCAACGCCGAGGAAGGCGAGGTGAGAATGGGCTACGACGATTACAAAACGGACGCGGATTACAAGCCTGCGGTAAAAATCCAAAACAAGGAAATCGAGGGCTATAAATGCCTTTGGATTGCATACTATGCGGGCGCAACCGAAAACGACACCTACGGGATTTATCAGGATGTAGCCGTCGAAGCGAATACGACCTACACCTTCTATGTCAATCTGAGCAAATTTAAGACGATAGGCCGCGCGGAAATAGGCGTGTACGGAGCGAATTCCGCCGACGAAGGCAGCCTGACCACCGTTATAAGCAGAGTGCGCCTGGCGGACTCTAATCTCTATTGCTCCTGCTATAATCTTTACAGCGTAACGATTAACAGCGGAGAGAATACGACGGTTCGTCCTTACATCTTATTGACAAACGGCACGGACGCGTCGTGGGCGTGGGGCGCCGGCTTATTAGTAGACGATTTATACTTCTTTCATTCCGCTAACGGCGACGTTCCCGCGGATCAAACGAATCTTTTTGCGGATCCGGATTTTGAGATTGCCGAAAACCAATCACCGTGGGCGTTTACAAGCCTGGGCGGTGAAAACGGGCTCAACGTAGGCGCGGCAAACAACAACAGAGGTTATAATTCTCCTAACGACGCGTGGATTAATCACTGGAGCGCAAACGGCGGAATTTCGCAGCTCGTAACCCTCGAAGCCGGAAAAGATTATAAGATTACGGCAAGGGTTAAGGTCTATCATAACCAATGGTGGACCATAAAGGGCGCGTTCTCTATTGCCGTATACGACGAGAATACCTTGCTCGTAGACAAAGCGCAGTACAACGTTTCGTACATTCATGACGCTATATGGAGTACGGGCAGCAACAAAGATACCGTTACGAGCGACAACGTATGGTTCCCGGTTGCGCTTACCTTCAACGTTCCCGCGGACGGCGAGTACGAGGTTTTCTTCGGCTTCCTCGAGAACTCGAACGGCGAGTATTACGGCGGCTTGGATTTAAGCGCGCCCGCGCTCTACGAGGCCGTAGCGGCGGTCGAGCCGGAGCTTGACCCGCCCGTAATTCAATCGTCCGACGCGGCGGTGACGGTAGGGACTAACGCCGTGACCGTTACGGGAGATATCACGGTATCCGCGCTCAAAGCCGCGCTTTCCGTAAACGTCCCCTACACGCTGAGGGTCGTTAACGCCTCTGGCGCGGCGGTTGACAATGCGGCAACCGTAGCCACGGGCTATAAGGTGCTTGTGCTTAACGGTGAAGAAACCGTAGCGACGTACACGGTAACCGTAAGTTCGGCAAGTAATCCCCCGGACGGTTGCAGCGGCTGCGGAAGCAGTCTTGCGGTGTTCCCCGCGGTGCTTGCGTTGGGTTTAATCGCAATTTTTCTGAAGAAGAAATTCTAACGCGATAATCTGCAAGCAAACACCCTCGCGAGCTATGCTCGCGGGGGTGTTTGCTTTTACGCCGTTGACGCGCGTCTTACTAAGACATTTACTTGCCCTATACGTCAATGCTATCGCGCAGTCGAAGAATCTCTTCACCGCCTGCTAAAAACCTCTTCTGTCATTCAGAGGCGCGATAGCGCCGTAGGAATCCAGACCATCTTCACCCCTTGCTAATAAACAAACCTATCCTCTTTGTCATTCTGAGCGTAGTCGAAACATCTCTTCACAGCTTGCTAAGACATTCTAACTTGCCCTTTTTTGTCATTGTGAGGCGCACTGGCGCGCCGTGGCAATCCGGTTCTAACTTGCCCTCTTTACCGCCTTTATCGCGTACGACTTGTTTTCAATGATCGGTATTACCTCGGCGTCGAAGCCGCATTCTGCCGTCGCGCGCTTTAGTTCGTCGGGCGTATATTTGGCAAAGCCGTACCGGGTATAGCTTAGCTTATCGAGCCATGCCTTTGTATAAACGACGTTTAAGAAAACGCCGCCGTCCTTTAGCTTATCTTTTATCGAAACAAGTCCGGCGTTCAGGTCTTGCCAAAAATAGACGGTGTTTACGGTGTAAACAAAATCAAATTGTTCCGCGAACGGGATTGCGTCCGCCGAACCGTAAGACAGCGCTAGTCTGCCGGAAGCGACGGCTTTTTTGTTGCGCTTTTTTGCGAGCGCTACCATATCGCCGGAAATATCCGCGCCGTATAATGCGGCATCCGTCGTTTTTGTCAGACGCTTTAATAATTCCCCGTTGCCGAAACCGACGTCGAGCAGCTTGCCGCTTTTGGGCGCGTGTTCGACAACCGCCTCGTACATAGCCTTATTTATGCGATTCATTATAAAAGCTGCGATTTTACCGCCTAAGCCCGTCGGATTTCCGAATTGCCGCGCCCAATATTTTTTGAAGCCGTCCATACTTCTATAACCGCCTTTTTATTCAAGTATAATATAAAACGGCGTTCCTGTCAATTTGGGAAATGCATATTGCAACCGTATATCGGGGCTAACGCATAAAAATTCGTTTGTCCCGATATTTTCATTATAAATTTTCTTGACATTTTTTCAAAAGCATAGTATTCTTTGTTATTAGAACGATGGTGTTCACGGCGGTATCCGATATTTCGATACCGTGGTGAGCTTTTTTTTTGCAAAGCTTTTGCTCGCTGTAAAAAAAGGTTTCGCGATAATTTATGGAGGTACAGGAAGGAATGTTGCGTGAGGGACAAATCCGCATCCCGTCCGGGTGCGCGATTTCGGGGATATTCTCTAAAGAAAAGAAACGGATAAGCGGTTCTGATATTATACGTTCTATAGCCGTTATGCACGACCGCAGCAACGGTCTCGGCGGCGGCTTTGCGGGGTACGGCATATATCCCGAATATAAGGATTATTTCGCTTTGCATATTTTTTATGACGATATCGAATCGCGTCAAGCGTGCGAACGGTATCTCGACAGGCATTTCGATATAATTAATCTGTCTAAAATTCCTACTAGAAGAATTTCCGCTATCAAGAACGAGCCGCTTATTTGGAGATATTTCGTATTGCCGCTGCCGACGAAGCTTGCCGCAAGTCAGCTCGACCAAAAGGAATTTATGGTGCGGTGCGTTATCAAAATTAATACCAAAATCGACGGCGCGTACGTCTTTTCGAGCGGCAAGAATATGGGCGTATTTAAGGCGGTCGGATATCCCGAGGAGGTCGGCGAGTTTTACAAGCTCGACGAGTATCTCGGGCATTGTTGGATAGCGCACGGCAGATATCCCACAAACACCCCCGGTTGGTGGGGCGGCGCGCATCCGTTCTCTATGCTTGACTTTGCGGTAGTGCATAACGGCGAAATTTCGTCCTACGACGCTAACCGCCGCCACATAGAAATGTTCGGCTACAAGTGTATGCTGCTTACCGACACCGAGGTTATAACCTATATCTTTGACTACTTAAGCCGCAAGGCGGGCTTATCGCTTACCGAAATATCCAACATAATCGCCGCGCCCTTTTGGAGCGATATCGACAGACTGCCGCCTGCCGAAAAGGAACGCATGACCTATCTTCGCAATACCTTCGCAAGCCTGCTGGTTACGGGTCCGTTCTCGATACTCGTAGGCTTCGAGGACGGAATGATGGCTCTCGGCGACAGGTTGAAGCTGCGCTCTATGGTCGTCGCCGAAAAGGGCGAAACGTTCTACGCCGCGAGCGAGGAATGCGCTATCCGCGCCATAGCCCCCGAGCTTGACAAAATATGGGCGCCCGAGGCGGGCGAGCCGGTTATCGTGACGGCAAACGCCGCAAAACCTATTATCTAGAGGATTACATTATGGAATACATTTATCCCGATTATGAAATATCAAGAAACACGTCGCGCTGTATCGCGTGCCGCGTTTGCGAGCGGCAGTGCGCGAATAACGTTCACAGCTACGACGAGCAGGAGAAACGTATGTGCGCCGACGACGCGTCTTGCGTTAACTGTCAACGCTGCGTGACGCTTTGCCCTACGCGCGCGTTAAAAATCGTCAAGAGCGACAACACCTTCCGCGAGAACGCTAACTGGAGCATGCAAACCATGCGCGAGGTATACCGTCAAGCGGAAAGCGGCGGCGTACTGCTGTCCTCTATGGGTACGCCCGCGCCCTATCCGGTATACTTCGACAAAATGCTTATTAACGCATCGCAGGTTACCAATCCGTCCATCGACCCGCTGCGCGAGCCTATGGAAACGCGCACCTACCTCGGCAAAAAGCCCGACGCTATAGAACGTGATAAGGACGGTAGAATTATCTGCAAGTCCGCGCCGCAGCTTGCGCTCAAGGTTCCGATTATGTTTTCCGCGATGAGCTACGGCTCTATAAGCTATCACGCGCATGAAAGCCTGGCGCGGGCGGCTGAGGCTCTGGGCATTTATTACAATACCGGAGAGGGCGGG
>JAITNT010000270.1 GCA_031290295.1 Clostridiales bacterium | reverse complement strand
GGAGCTGAAGAAGCTTAACGATACCGTTTACGGCTTTGACATAAAAATTGCCGCCGAGCGTGAAAAGCTTCAGGAGGTCACAACGGTTATCGAGGAAGCGGGCGTCGAGGCTTCGGCTACCCGCGAGGAAAAAGCCGCGTACTCCGGGCGCGGCGCGGATATAGAACGGGAAATAGAAGAATGTAACCGTCTTGAGAACACTATTTCCGGACAAAATCAGGAGACGGGCGAATTTAACGAAAAAAATCAAAAGCAATTCGAGGAGCTAAAAGCCGAGCGCGTTAAGCTCGGCGATGAATTAACCGCGCTTAAAGTTAAGCAAGCCGGCAACGACAGCGAATTAGTTTCTGAAAACGCCGAAATGCTGCGCTTAAAGAACGAAATAGTCGAGCTGCTCGCCGCCGTCGAGGAGAATAACGCCGATATCGACCGCAACGAAAAGGTAATAGCGGCGGCGGATTTATCCGTCGTACGCGAGGGCGGGCAAATTGACCGCGAGTCCGCGGAGCGCTTGACGGACGTTGTGGCGGCGCTTGCCGGGCTTTCCGCGCGCAAGCAGGAAATTCAAACCGGACTGCTAAGGGTCGATAAGGAAAAGTCCCAAATTCAAGCCGGGCTTAACGAGCTTGCCGAAAGGAAATTTGTCTGGCGGAACGAGCTTGTAAAGATTGATTCCGCTATGCAATACCATCATGAGAAGATTACCGAAGAATATAAGATGACCTACGACGATTGCCTGCTTATAAAAGACACGGATTATAACTATAATAAGGGCGTTGCTGAGGCGAACCGCCTGAAGCGCGAGCTTATGCGTTTCGGGCCGATTAACGCTAACGCCGTAGAGGATTATGCGCGCATTAAGGAGCGTTATGACAGCGAATCCCTGCAAAAAGCCGACCTCGACAAGTCTATCGAGGATATCCGCAAGATCATCAAGGAAATGACCCATGAAATGCTCACCCGTTTTTCAACGCAGTTCGAGCTTATACGCGTTAATTTTTCAAGAGTATTCAAGGAATTGTTTGCGGGCGGCCGCGCCGACCTTATATTGGAGGAAGCCGAGGATCCGCTCGAAGCCGGTATCGAGATTGTAGCCGAGCCGCCGGGGAAGAAGCTTCAAAGCATTTCCCTGTTATCGGGCGGCGAGCGCGCTTTAACGGCGATCGCTATACTTTTCGCTATTCTTAATTTGAAGCCGATGCCGTTCTGTATCTTAGACGAAATTGAAGCGGCTTTAGACGACGCGAACGCCGAACGCTTTGCAAAATATTTGCACAAATTTTCCGCAAAAACGCAGTTTATCGTAATCACTCACCGCAAGCCGACGATGGAGCTTGCCGACTCGCTGTACGGCGTAACCATGGAAGAAAAAGGCATCTCAAAAATCGTAAGCGTCAAGCTGTCGGACGCGGTAAAAAATATCGGTTAAATTTTCGGGTCGGCTTGACGCGGGAAATTCATGCCGTTTTAAGGAAAGTCATTATTATGGGTTTATTTTCACGAATTAAGGAAGGCCTCAAAAAAACTAAGGAAAGCATCTCCTATAAGCTTAACAAGCTGTTCACCGGCGGAGTTTTGGACGACGGCTTTTACGACGAACTAGAAATGATTTTGCTTTCCGCCGATATAGGCGCGGAGGCTGCGGAAGAAATTATGGATTCCTTGCGCCTCGGTATCGACCAAAAGCATTTAAGAGAGCAAGAGGACGTGATTAAGGCGCTTAGGGAAATCATTGCCGACATGCTTAGTTCCGCTCAAAAAAAACCGCCTGCTTTCCCCGCCGTAATTATGGTTACCGGCGTTAACGGCGTAGGCAAAACAACCGCAATCGGTAAAATGGCGCTAAAATTTCGCAAGGAGGGGCACGGCGTTTGCCTTGCCGCCGCCGATACCTTCCGCGCCGCCGCCGCCGAGCAGCTCACCGTTTGGGCGGAACGCGCCGGCGTCAGAATAGTCAAGCACGCGGAGGGCGCCGACCCCGCGGCAGTCGTTTATGACGCTATTGCCTCCGTAAAAGCCAAAAGCACCGATATATTGTTGATAGATACCGCGGGCAGACTGCACAACAAAAAGAACCTCATGGAGGAGCTGAAAAAAATGTCGCGCGTAATCGACCGCGAATACCCCGAGGCTAACCGCTATAATTACCTCGTTCTTGACGGAACGACGGGACAGAACGCCGTAACCCAAGCCGAGGTTTTTAACGAGGCTATAGAGCTTGACGGAATAATCCTCACCAAGCTTGACGGCACCGCGAAAGGCGGCGTAGTTGTAGCCGTTACCAAAGCTTTGGACGTACCCGTCGTATACATAGGCGTAGGCGAAGGCATCGACGATCTGCAGGACTTCGAGCCGGAGCAATTCGCCGCCGCGATAATTTGAATAGAGTTTCGCAGCAACCGGACTAAATCGTTTGACAAACAGTTTTATATACCGTATAATAGCCGTAAAGTAAAATTGCTTTACGGTTGTTTGATGAAAGAGTTATCAGTCAGTTTGCTATATGATTTCTACGCGCCCATGCTGTCCGACCGCGCCGCGGAAATCGTCAATCTGTACTACAATCAGGATATGTCCTTGTCCGAGATCGCCGCCGTTTACATGATTACCAAGCAGGGGGTCAAGGACTACATCGACAAGTCCGTAAAAACCTTTTATGAGCTTGAGGATAAGCTAAGGCTTTTTGAACGGTACCGCGCTACGGTAGACAAGCTGAACGAGTGCGCCGCCCGTCTGAAAGCCGGGGAGCAAGGTCTTGCCGTGGCGGCGGAAATAGATAAATTTTTGAAGGAACTATAATAGAATATGGGAGCGTTTTCCTCATTATCGGATAAAATAAGCCATATTTTTAGTAAGCTCGCCAACAAAGGCAAGCTTACCGAGCTTGAGGTCAAGCAAACGATGCGCGAAATCCGCGTCGCTCTGCTGGAAGCCGACGTTAATTATACCGTAGTCAAGGATTTTATTTCCAAGGTCAGCGAAAAAATGGTCGGCGAGGAAATCCTCAAAACCCTCACCGGCTCGCAGCAGGTAATCAAAATAGTCAACGAGGAGCTTACCGTCCTTATGGGCAGCGCGCATTCCAAGCTGACTATCGCCCCTAATCCGCCTACCGTAATCATGATGTGCGGCTTGCAGGGCGCGGGCAAAACCACCATGTGCGGCAAGCTCGGGCTTATGCTCAAAAAGCAGGGCAAATCGCCGCTGCTTGCCGCGTGCGATATCTACCGCCCGGCGGCTATAAAGCAATTGCAGATTTTGGGCGGCTCGGTACAATTACCCGTCTTTGAAAAGGGCGTCCAAAATCCCGTCAAGACCGCGCAAGCGGCGGTAGCGGAAGCGCGGAAGAACGGCAACGACATAGTTATAATCGACACCGCGGGTCGTCTGCATATCAACGACGAGCTTATGAAGGAGTTGGAGGATATCAAAGCCGCAGTCGCGCCCTCCGAAATTCTGCTTACCGTCGATTCGATGACGGGACAGGACGCGGTTACCGTTTCGGAAACCTTTAACAAAAGGCTTGACATCACGGGCGTAATCCTCACCAAGCTTGACGGCGATACGCGCGGCGGCGCGGCGCTTTCAATCAAGGCAGTGACGGGCAAGCCGATAAAATTTTGCGGTCTCGGCGAAAAGCTTACCGATATAGAGCCGTTTTATCCCGACAGAATGGCGTCGCGTATTCTCGGAATGGGCGACGTGCTTACCCTGATAGAAAAAGCGCAATCGGCGGTAACCGAGGAAGATTTGAAGAGGATGGAGGAAAAGCTCCGCAAAAACAGCTTTACCCTCGACGATTATCTCGAGCAGTTCGAGAGCATGAAAAAAATGGGCAATATGCAGGAGTTGCTGTCCATGATTCCCGGCGCGGGCAATAAGCTGAAAGGCATAGACGCGGAAGCGGGAGAGGAAAAAATAAAGTATGCAAAGGCTATAATCCGTTCCATGACCACCGAGGAACGTCAAACCCCGGACATCATCAAGGCAAGCCGCAAAAAGCGAATCGCCTCCGGCAGCGGAACCACCATTCAAGAAGTCAATCAGATTCTAAAACAATTTGACGCGACTAAGCAAATGATGAAGCAATTCGGTTCTAATCCCAAAAAAGGCGCAAACCTTTTTCAGATGGGTAACAAAAGAAGATAAATTTTGTCAATGACGATGTGAAATATCGTTAAAAATAAAGGAGTACAATATGGTAAAAATCAGACTCAAAAGACTCGGCGACAAGCAATCACCCTTTTACAGAGTGGTTGTCGCGGATTCGCGTACGGCGCGCGAATCGAGGGTAATCGAATTCATCGGCACTTACGATCCGTTGAAAAATCCCGCCGAAATCAAAATTGACAACGAAAAAGCGCAAAAATGGCTCGCTGTAGGCGCACAACCCACGGATACGGTACGCTCTATACTTATCGCCGCCGGCGCAATAGCCGCGCCCGAGAAGCGTCCGCCCGCCAAAACACCTAAGAAAAAGGAAGAGAAAAAATGACAGAATTATTACAGTATTTAATCACCGAGCTTACGGGTTCGGAAACCTGCGCTACTATCGAGTATGAAAGCGAACTAAGCATCAAAATCACGATTGACAAGGAGCATATGGGCAAGGTAATCGGCAAGCAAGGCAAGATTATCAAGGCGATACGCACTATTGTCCGCGCTACCGGTATGAAAGAAAACAAAAAATATTCCGTCGAAGTAGTGGAACGGGAAGACTCCTAACGGTTCGGCATGAAGGTGTTGTTCGGGACGGTGCTGAAGCCGCAAGGGATTAAGGGCGAGCTGAAGACCCGGGTTAACTCCCAAACGGCCGTAGGCGAGGTTTTCGTTAAGGAAAAGGCTTACAAAATTACCTCTTTGGTTTTCAGAGAGCGGTTTTGTTATGTCATGCTCGACGGCGTTACCGACCGTAACGCCGCCGAGCTTTTTCGCGGCGCCGAGCTGTACTGCGACGGCGAAACGGAGATTCTGCCCGACAATACTTATTATGTCGACGATATGGTAGGCAGCGCGGTTATCATGGGCAATATCGCCTTTGGCACAATTATCGCGGTGGATTCCTTCGGCGCCGCCGACGTCATTACGCTTGCAGGCGCGGACGGCAAACGCGTCCGTGTGCCTCACCTGAAAAAATTAGTACTTTCGTTCAATCCCAAGGATAAAATTATGATATTATCCGAAGAAGTATTCGGGGAAGTTGCCGTTTATGAGGATTAGTGTTCTGACGCTGTTTCCGGAAATGTTTGACGCGCTGAAGCACAGTATTATCGGGCGTGCGCTTGAGGAAAACAAATTTATCCTAGATATTCATAATATCCGCGATTATTCCAAGGATAAGCATCTTAAATGCGACGATTATGCGTTCGGCGGCGGTTGCGGCATGGTTATGACGCCGCAGCCTATTTTTGATTGTATCAACGCGATCGATCCGGAACGCCGCGCGCGCAGAGTTTACCTGTCGCCCAAAGGGCGCAGGCTCGGACAAGACCTCGTTACGGCTTATGCCGGGCTCGGGCATTTGATTTTGCTTTGCGGTCATTACGAGGGCGTGGATCAGAGGGTAATCGATCTTGAAATCGACGAGGAGCTTTCTATCGGCGACTACGTGCTTACGGGCGGCGAGCTTGCGGCAATGGTAGTTATAGACGGTATCGCGCGTTATTTGCCGGGAGTGCTGGGGTCGGAGCAGTCTACGGACGAGGAATCCTTCTCTAACGGACTGCTGGAATATCCGCAATACACCAGACCACAAACCTTCAACGGGTTAAGCGTGCCCGAGGTTTTGACTTCCGGACATCACGGGAACGTCAAAAAGTGGCGTCTAGAGCAGTCTGTCACAATAACGAAAAAAATGCGGAAGGATTTGTATCGGAAATTTACCGCCCGAAACGGGAAGGAAAGCGGGAAAGAAAAATGAGCGGTGAAACAATACAATGGTATCCCGGTTATGTTGTCGGAAGAAACGCGGATAATAAGCACGAAAAACAGTGGTTTTGTGTCAAAAACAGACAGTAAATCGTGTAGTTTTTAGTGCCTTTTCTCGAATTGTGGGACGAGTTAGTGTAAGTTTAGTGTAAAATACCGTTGTCTTTTGCCCTATAATAGGGTAAATTTGAAGCGTCGTATATTTTATTGGAATTTCTTTGCCCATTCTTGGGATAGGTTTTTCTCATAATCCGTGTTCCGTAATTAATACTTCGTTTGGGAACAACGTAATATCGGGAGCGGGCTTGCCTTTGTATTTAAGATTAGTTAGCTTTCGTTTGTCAGATTAATAAATCCAACTAAGGTGCTTACGAGTTCGCCAACCCGGCATCCCCCATATAAATATAGCACTTAATAATATCGCGTTCCTCGCAATTAAACTTTTTCCGGATTTGTTCTATTAGATTGACCGGCGTCTCGGCGTCTTTCAATTCATCATAGAGTTCAACGAACAGAGTGTTCTTTCTTAGGTAGCGATACAACGGCTTTACCCATGTATCGGCTTAAGGTGCTGAATTTTTCTAAGCATTTTGTTATTGGGTTTTCCGGCGTGATTTTTTTACCCGTAGACCTTCCTATACGGAACAAATAATCGTCGTTTCCTTTGAACACAACTAGTCTTCCGTCTTATAGCCGTAGCCTTCCTTTGATTTTTGCAAAATTCCCGCCGCGTCGGCGATCTTAAGTATCTTTTGGTGGATATTTGATTTAGTTTCGTCCGGCATATATCCCTCCGATAGTGTTATACGCCTTCCGTGTCCAAATCTGTAATTTATGTTTTGGATATTTCTAAAAAATTTCGATTTTGTTATTCCGATGTCGTAAAATCTTACTGTAGGCAAAATGCCTCTAAAGGGAGTTTAGAAATGATAACACACGACACGGTTGCGTCCGGTGCTTGCGAACTACAAACGGAAGGGCTTACAATAAGCCGATACCTCGAACGATGGCTTGAAACCGCTATACGCGGCAATGTTCAGCCGACGACTTACGGTATATATCGCGGGCATATCAATAAGCACATTGTTCCGGTAATCGGCGAACTGCTACTTTCTGAACTACGAAAAGAGCAGCTTCAACGCTTCGCCGCCGACATGTTAACCGGCGGTTTACTATCCGGCGGGAGCGTTCGGGCGATAATGAAAATGCTTAGAGCGGCGCTTGAAGAGGCCGTGTCGTGGGGTTATATAGGTCGTAATCCGTGCGCCGGATTAAAGCTTCCTAAAGAAGAGCGAAGCGAGGCATCCGCATTCACACGGAATGAACAAGAAAGACTTGAGGCGGCGATAGCGAACTCCGATGACGATAGGGATATAGGAGTTTTGCTCATGTTATATACGGGGCTTCGACTTGGAGAGGCGGTAGGACTGAAGTGGGAGTATATCGATTTTGATAAAAAGCAACTTCGTATAGTAAGCTGTATTAAAAGAATTCCGAATCTTGACAAGACGTACTCGAAAACCATCATAAAAGAAGTCAGACCGAAAACAACAAATTCAAAGCGAGCCGTATTTATTCCCGACTTCCTTTTTGCTTTGTTAGCGGAGAAGCGCGGTAAGAGCAACAGCGCATATGTTTTATCGATGCCGGACGGCAGGTTTATAGAGCCGCGGACAAT
Source organism: Clostridiales bacterium (assembly GCA_031290295.1). Classification (GTDB taxonomy): domain Bacteria; phylum Bacillota; class Clostridia; order Christensenellales; family DUVY01; genus JAITNT01. Next base: position 1,038 of record JAITNT010000270.1, on the reverse strand, counting down.
GCAGTTTATTTATAAGCGATTGCTTGAAAAGGCGGGAGTGCCTTATAGGAAGTTGCACAGCACGAGGCATTCTTATGCGGTCCGAGCATTGGAGGAAGGTATCTCGGTAAAGACGGTAAGCGAGAACCTCGGACACGCAACTGCGGCGGTTACGCTTACCTTCTATGCTCATAGTTTAGAGGAACATAAGCTCGATGCCGCCGCCCGCATGAACGGTCTATACATAAATAAAAATCGCCCCGTTTTTTAGGGCGATTTTTCGCTTTCCATTAGTTTGGCGATACCAATGCACTCATAAGGAATTTTGTTAACAACAATCAGCCTCCAATATCGACAAGAAATTTTAGAAAGATTGATATTTCATCAAATTATTTTTTTATTATAAACTTTGGTTTATATTATGTCAAGCATTTTTTATTGAAAAAATCCGTTTATCTATAGTTTTTTTCATTAACTTATCCCGTTTTTTTCAATCTTTGAGAAGAAATTTTCAACATTCGCATTTTTTAAGCGTAATATCCATCAATACAATTTCGCTTTCCTAATGGAAAGCGAAAAATCGCCCTAAAAATTCGCATTGTCGCGGAGGCAAGTAGCATGAGATAATCTTCTCTCGAATAAGTCAAGCGGCACTACACAATAATGAAAGCAGGCGGCTTGGTGAAGCTACATAAATGAGTCAGATGGACGATAAAAATGGTATGACAGTAGTCGCGCCGCCCTCAGCGACTTGGACAAGCACCATATACAATACCTTATCGGCGATACGGTTTGTATGGAAGTATCAACGGCAATAAAAGAGGGTTCAAAAATTACAGTCCTATACGGACCGCTAATTTGCCAAGAAGCCATAATAAAAAAGTCAATCCCCACAATAACAAAGCATGGATTGAGATTATGATATGTGGTCAAAAGCAACTGTTGGCGGGGTTGGAATGGAATTTTGTAATTCATGTGGGTAACCACTGGATATATTTGTTCCCCTAAGGGGAAAAGGAGTTAACTATGGGTATAACAGTTGTCTTAAAGAATTCAACG